>CBDUYG010000303.1:0-4875 GCA_965371385.1 uncultured Myxococcales bacterium
CGAGCCCGGGAGCGGTCGTCCCCGGAGACCGCAGCCGGATGGCTCGTCGGAGTGTCATTTCCGGCGAGAGACACATTCTTGCATTCCAAGCGCCACTCGCTTCGTCTATGATGGGAGAACCCAGCGCCCTCCGGAGGAGACCCCTGTGCCTTCGCGATCCAACGGCCGCGCCCCTTGGCCGACTCCAGCCCTTCCGTCGTTCCTTGCACCGATCGGCGTGGCGCTTGCTGCGGCTCTGCTCTCGCTGTCCTGCGCGAGCGGCGAAGAGGCGGAGGTCGGACCGACTGCGACCGTCACCAGTGGCAGCCTTCGGCGCCTGGTCGTCGCGACCGGGACCCTGGAGCCCGAGAAGCAGATCGACGTGAGGCCGCGCATCTCCGGAATCGTCGAGAAGATCCACGTCGAGGCGGGTGATCTCGTGGAGCTGGGTCAACCCCTGCTCGAGATCGATCGCGAGCTGCTCGAGGTGAATCTGCGCGAGGCCAAGGCCCAGCTCAAGAGCTCCCAGGTTGAGGCCCGCCTGGCGCTCTCGGCCCTCGGCCGTGCCAGGAAGCTCAACGCCGAGGGAACGATGCCCGAGCAGGGCCTCGAAGAGGCGGAAGCGCGTTACGAAGGGGCCCAGGCCGTGGTCGAGCGAATGCGTGCCACGATCGCATCGCTCGATGTCCAGATCCGCCACGCCAGCGTCGTCGCGCCGATGGCCGGGAGGATCCTCGAAGTCTACGTGGAGGAGGGGAGCGCCGTTTCGTCGGTGCTCTCGGTGACGGGCGGTACGATGCTGCTCTCCCTGGCGGCCACCACCTCGCTCCATCTCCAGGGCCTGGTGGACGAAAACGAGATCGCCCGGGTCGAGCTGGGCCAGATCGCTCAAATCCGAACCGAGGCATTCGGCGCCGACAAGATCTTTCACGGTGTCGTGAGCGAGATCTCCCCGATCGGGAAGCGGATCCAGAACGTCACCTACTTCGAGGTGGAGGTGGCGGTCGAGGATCCGGACGGAGGGTTGCTGCTGCCCCGGATGTCGGGCGATGCGGACATCATTACGGAGACGGCCGAGCATGTGCTCTGGGTTCCGGAGACGGCCCTTCACTACGAAGGCGAGTCGGTCTTCGTGCAAAGGTTGCATCCCGCCGGAGAGGGCGGGTCGGAGAGGGTGGTGGTCGAGCTGGGCATCATCGAAGGCAATCGCGTACAACTCGTCGAAGGCCCCCGTGCAGGCGACATCGTGATCCTGCGTTGAGCATCGCGATGAATACCCGGATCAATTCTGAATCGAGCTCTACGATCGTCGAGCTGAAGGAGATCAACAAGACCTACGCGAGCGGCAGCCTCGAGGTTCAGGCGCTTCGCTCGGTCAGTCTCGAGATCCGCCGCGGTGACCTGCTCGCGATCATGGGCCCCTCGGGCTCCGGCAAGACCACTCTGATGGAGATCCTGGGCTGCTTGCTGCAGCCGACCTCGGGGAGCTACCGCTTCAACGGTCGTCCGATCGAGAGCTTCACCCCCGACGAGCTCGCCAGCTTGCGGGGCGAGGAGATCGGCTTCGTGTTCCAGAGCTTCAATCTCCTGCCGCGCATGAACGCCCGGGAGAACGTCGAGCTGCCGCTCGCTTATCGCCGCGTGAAGAGGCGGGAGAGGCGCGAGCGCGCCCACGAGGCGCTGGAGACGGTGGGGCTCGGGCAGCGGATGGATCACCTGCCCTCGCAGATGTCCGGCGGCGAGCGCCAGCGGGTTGCGATCGCGCGGGCCCTGATCAATCGGCCGAGCTTCATCCTGGCCGACGAGCCGACGGGTAATCTCGATTCGAAGACGGGACGCGAAATCATCGAGCTGCTGCGCCGGCTCCAGAGCGATGGAACGACGGTCGTCATGGTGACGCATGATCCCAAGCTCGGTGAAGCGGCGCAGCGGCACCTCTTCATTCGCGATGGCTGCATCGATCCGCACGGCCCGGCGCAGGGCGAGTAGGGGGAGTCGCCATGGGAATCGGGCAGGCAATCCAGGGTGCCCTGCGCACCCTGCTCGTCCAGCGGCTGCGCACGGCCCTCACCCTCTTCGGGCTCGTGTGGGGGACGGCCTCGGTGATCTTCCTGGTGGCCTGGGGGGGCGGAGTCCGGGTCATGGTGGAGGCCGGATATTCGAAGGTCGGCAAGAATCTCACCCAGGCCTGGACGGGCCGCATCGGTGAAGACTTCACCCCCGCGGTCGATCGGCGCGAGCTCGGGTTCAGCCAGTCCGATGTCGATCACATTCGCGGTCGCGTGCGCCACGCCGATCTCGTGGCGGGTGAGTCCTATGCGAACTGGAACGCGACCTACGGGCAGAAGACCCTCATCGCCGGAGTGCGCGGAGTCGAGCCGGACATCGTCGAGATCCGTGACGTCGAGATCTCCGCAGGGCGCGCGATATCGCGCAGCGACCTGGACCATCGCCGCCGGGTGGCGGTCGTGGGCTCGAGCGTGCGACGGCGCCTGCTCGGGCCGAGCGGCCACATCGGCTCGCGCATTCGCATGGACGGGCGCTCCTATGAGGTCGTGGGCTTCCTGGCCGAGGTCGGGACCCAGTTCTGGCAGGACGGTGGCTTCGGGATCGACGACCAGATATGGATCCCCCACACCACGCTGCAGGCCGTGAAGCCGGCGCTGGGAACCGGGGAATCGAGGGCGGATACGATCCTCTTTCGCCTGCGAGACCGGCGGGACTACGACGCGCTGGTGATCGAGATCCGGGAGATCCTGGCGCCGCGCCTCGGCGTCTCTGCGACGGATAGCGAGGCCATCCTGATAGGCAGCCCGATCGACGGCCTGCGAAGGCTGCCGCTCGACCAACTCGGTGGTTTCATGTTCATCCTGGGCGCGACGACGCTCTTGATTGGGGGCATTGGTGTCCTGAACATGATGCTCGATTCGGTGCAGGAGCGAAGACAGGAGATCGGGATCCGACTCGCGGTCGGGGCTCGTCGCCGGGACATCATGCTCCAGTTCTTCCTCGAGACCCTCGTCGTCACGGGGCTCGGCGGAGGCCTTGGGGTGCTGCTCGGGGTGGCGGGCTGCGCCGTGCTCGGCTTGTTCTCGATGCCGGAGCTGATTCCCGTTCCAATCCTGCGCCGCGACATCGTAATCGCGGCCGTCGCGACGATGACCCTGGTGGGGCTCGCGGCGGGGCTGGTGCCGGCATGGCGAGCTGCGAGGATCGACCCTTCAGTCACGCTGCGAGTGGAGTGAAGATGGACTGCGAATTTCTTCGAGGTGAGAAGGCATGATCGCCGACCTCATGACCGAGACCTTTCGCAGCCTTCGAGCCCACAGGTTGCGCTTCATCCTGACTTCGACGGGCATCTTCTGGGGTGTCGCGCTGCTGATCTTTCTCTCCGCCAATGCGGCGGGCTACCAGGCGGACTTCGGAGATCAGTTGACGACGATCGGGAGGCGCATCGTCTATCTCTTCCCCGGCTCGGTGTCGAAGGCGACATCGGGACAGCGCGGCTCTCGTCGAGTCGAGTTCGAGCTCGAAGATGTGGACCGGCTTCCCGCCCTCTCGACGGTGGACCGCGCGGCCACGAATCTGTGGGTCGGAGCGCGGATCTTTCGCGCAAATCATCGGAGCAAGCTGATCTGGACCTACGGGGCGGATGCCAACACCGCCCCGATCCGCAACTTCGGTCTTGCCGAGGGGCGCTTCATAAGTGATGCGGACGTCGAGGCGCGGGCGGAGGTGGTCTTCCTCGGGGCGACTGCGGCCCGGCGTATCTTCGGCGCTCGGCCTGCACTCGGTCGCACGGTGCATATCGAGTCCGTGCCCTTTCGGGTGATCGGGATCTCCGACGCCAAGGGCGATCAGATGGTCAGCATGGGGCCCAACGACGACGAGCTTGCGCTGATCCCGGTTACGACCGCCCAACGCTGGTTCACCCGCAGCGACAGTGTCGGAGTCGTGCTCATCGAGCCCACCACCCGGGAGATCAGCTGGACCGCGATCGACCACGCCCGCGGTCTACTCGGGACGCACCACGGCTTCCGTCACGACGACAAGAGCGCCGTGGGCGAGTTCAATATCCAGTTCGTGATGACGATCCTCGAGGGCCTCTTGCTGGGCCTGGACATCTTCTTCACCGCCGCGGGGATCATTACCCTGCTCGTCGGTGCGGTCGGGGTCATGAACATCATGTTCGTCGTCGTGACGGAGCGCACGCGCGAGATCGGTCTGCGCAAGGCGATCGGCGCATCCAACGCAGCCATATTCATGCAGTTTCTCGCCGAGGCGCTGAGCGTGACCCTGGCGGCGGGGCTGGCCGGCGTCGTCTTTGCGAGCCTCTGCGTCTGGGGCTTCCGGTTCCTGATCGAGGCTCGGTCGATCGTCGCCTCCCCGCCGATCCTGGAGATCCAGACCGTCCTCGTGGTGTTCTTCAGCCTGATCGGAATCGGAGTGGCCTCGGGCATCCTGCCCGCGCTGCGCGCCATGCGGGTGGAGCCCGCGATCTCCCTGCGTGCGTGATCCCCCTGGGTCGGCTGCATCTCATTCCGAGCTGCTCCTGCTAGACTGTGCGGTCGGGTCCCCGGCGCGATGACGAACCCCGCCCCGGATCAGATGATCGAATTGTGGATCGGATCGAGGATTGGCATGGAGGGACGTATGCGACGCTGGATGATTCTTGGAGTGACCTTTTGCTTTCTGATGGGTTCGCTCGGGTCGGGCGTTGCGCTCGCCCAGGACGAGGCCGAGGGAGAAGGGCCCGCAACCGAGGCAGGAGAGGATTTCGATCTCACCGCAGCGCTCGATCTCTTCAGCAAGGCGGAGTCGGTGGAAGCCTACGAGAAGGCCATCAACGACCCGGAGGACGGCATCAACAACCTCGACCTGAACGAGGACAAGGAG
>CBDUYG010000304.1:0-4874 GCA_965371385.1 uncultured Myxococcales bacterium
GCAGGGATCGAAGGGGGAGTTTTGGGGTGGTTCCGCCTCGATTGAATGACCTCTCTCAAGCTTGCATGCGACCTCGCCGATCGACTCTGAGTCAACGATGATTCCTCCGTCCGCGAGCCCAGCGGTGAATGGTCGATGAATACACTGCAGCTGGAAAATGCCAGAATTCTCCTGGTAACGAACGATTCGGCCGTTCGCGATGTGTACCGGTCCGCCGGCCGGGACGGCGATATCCTCGAGTCCCGAGAGGATGAGACGGGAGCCTTCGAGCTCCTCGCCCAGGAGCCCGTCGATCTGATTCTGCTCGACGCCGAGCTCGAGAGCGTTTCGGCCTGGCAATTTGCCGAGCGGCTTCAGCATGAATTCCCCCACATCGATTTCGCCCTGCTGACCAACGCCGAGGGCAGCGGAGCGGACGAGGTGCGCGAGGAGTGGATCGTCGATGTGCTCCTGCGCGGTCTTCCTCCCAGGCAGCTCTCGAACGCGATCACGCGGTTGATTGCCAACCGCTCCCTGGCATGGGAGAACCGCCGCCTGCGCGATTCCCTGCACCTGATGCGACAGTGCGACTCGCTCACGACCTGTCTGGAGCCGGGAAAAGTCTACCCCCTGGCTCTCGACCTGATCCTCGAGGCCCTATCCCGGAGCCGAGGGGCGGCCGCGTTCCACCGTGGCTCCATCCCCCTGAATGACGCGGTGGCCTTCCGAGGCCTCGACGACGGTGAAGAGAGGCGGCTCCGCGATCTCCTGGTGCAAAAGAAGCCGCTCGCCGAGAACCAACCGGACGAGATCCAGGTCGTAGAGGGAGGGCCGCTCCTATCGGCCCTCTCCGGCGCGGGATTCGCCGTTGAGAGCATTCTCGTCGTACCCGTGAGGGGTCAGCAGGACGAGTCCGGAGTGATCTGGATCTTCGAGGATGCTCGCTCCTTCGAGGAAAGCGAGCTCGAGAAGGCAGGGATCGTGGCCGGCGCTGCCCGCATGGCGCTCGAGAACTCCGAGCGTTACTACCACGCCAAGGAGCGGGCCTTCATCGACGACGTGACGGAGGTCTACAACGCCCGATACCTGCTCTCCACCACCGAGAACGAGATCCGACGGGCGGAGCGCTACGAACAGGTCCTCTCGGTCCTGTTCCTCGATCTCGACCGCTTCAAGTTGGTGAACGACCGACACGGGCATCTCGTCGGTTCCCAGACGCTGCGCAACCTCAGCCAGGTCCTTGCCCAGTGCGTACGCGACGTGGATACCCTGGCTCGCTACGGAGGGGACGAATTCACGATTCTGCTCGTCGGTACCGATCACGGAGAGGCGATGAGCGTGGCCGAGCGGATTCGGCGCACCGTCGAGGACCACGTTTTCGAGGCAGGCGGCGAGGCTTCACTGCGCCTCACCGTTAGTGTCGGGGTCTCGACCTACCCCCAGCACGGCGCCGATCGCAACTCCCTGCTCGATGCGGCCGACAAGGCGATGTACCGCTCCAAGTCCCTGGGCCGCAATCGCGTCTGCTCGGTGGACGAGATCGAAGAGAACGCTCCGCGCGATTGACAGCCGGGTGGCGTCCTGCTATCCAACCCCACGATTTAATTAAGCTTTCCAGATGAACCGGGTGCGCACCCGGTGGACGGGTGTGAGACGGGCGTGAGACGAAGGTCGATCGGTCGATCGGTCGATCGGTCGGAGGGGCGTCGGCAGGTCCGGCGGTTCGACCCGGGGCGAGTCGCGAAGCTCGTCCCGCCCTCCAGTGAGATTCCCGCCGCCACCCGGTCTCCCGCGAGTGATTCGGCTGTAGATCGATACCGTTGCGCCGACGAAGCTCTGAATGATCTGGATGAACCAATGAATCACGACTTCAATGAGTCGTTGAATCTCAGTCGACGCGGCATAATCGTCGAATCGAGGACCACAAGTGAAGGCCGAGTCGATCCAGCTCGATGGAATGGGGTCGCTGCGTCGTAGCCACGCATGCGGTGAGATCGTGGAGTCGATGGTCGGCGACGAGGTCGTCCTGGCGGGTTGGGTGAACCGCCGCCGGGATCACGGCGGAGTGATCTTCGTCGACCTGCGGGATCGCGGCGGAATTGTTCAGGTCGTATTCAAGCCCGAGGTCCAGGCGGCCGCGCACGAACGAGCCGGCCTTCTGCGCGGCGAATACGTCATTCTCGTTCGCGGCATCGTCGAGCCCCGTTCCAAAGAGACGATCAATCCGAAGATGCCCACCGGCAGGATCGAGGTGAACGTTCAGGAGCTGCGTCTCCTGAACGCCGCGACCCCGCCCCCCTTCCCGATCGATGAAGAGGAAAGCCAGGCCGACGAGTCGGTGCGCCTTCGCCACCGTATCCACGACCTGCGCCGGCCGCCGCTCCAGCGCGCGCTGAGGATTCGCCACGAGCTGTCCCAATCCGTGCGGGCTTGCCTCTCGAATCTCGGCTTCAGCGAGATCGAAACGCCGATGCTGGCGCGCTCTTCACCCGAGGGCGCGCGCGATTTCCTGGTTCCCGCGCGTTTGCAGCCCGGCTCCTTCTATGCACTCCCGCAGTCGCCCCAGATCATGAAGCAACTGCTGATGATCGCCGGCTGTGATCGCTACTTCCAGATCGCCCGCTGCTTCCGGGACGAGGACCAGCGCGCCGACCGTCAGCTCGAGTTCACCCAGGTCGATCTCGAGATGTCCTTCGTGGGTGTCGAGGACGTGCTCGAGGTGCTCGAAGAGGTGACGGCGCGCGGCTGCCTGGAGGCCGGCGGAGTCGAGCTTCTGCGGCCCTTCCGGCGCATGACCTACCGAGAGGCGATGGATCGCTACGGCTGCGACAAGCCCGACACCCGCATCCTGCTCGAACTCTGCGACCTCACCCCGGTATTTGCCACGAGCGGGTTCAAGGCCTTCCGAGGCAACGTGGACGCAGGTGGCATCGTCAAGTGTTTGCACATCGCCGACGCCGGTGCGCTTTCGCGCGGCGATATCGATCGTCTCGAGAAGTTGGTGCGCAAGGAGCTGGGCGCGAAGGGGCTGGGCTGGATTCGAGTCGCGGCAGACGGCGAGTGGAAGTCGCCGATCGTGAAGTTTCTCTCCGAGAAGGAGGTCGAGGCGATCCGCGAAGCCACCGGCGCCGCTCCGGGCAGTCTGCTCTTCTTCCAAGCCGACACCGCCGAACGGGCGAACGCGATCCTCTCGCGCCTGCGAATCGATCTCGGCGAACGCCTGGGCAGGACCGACGGCCGTGAGTGGGACGCGCTCCTCATCGTCGATTTCCCCCTCTTCGAGAAGGATGAAACGGGCCAGCTCGGCTATGTCCACCAGCCCTTCGTAGCGCCCCTCGAGGAAGACATCCCCTTGCTCGAGAGCGAGCCCGAGAAGGTGCGTGGGACGCACTACGACGTCGTCCTCAATGGAGTCGAGCTCGGCTCGGGCAGCCTGCGTAATCACCGGGCCGACGTGCAGTACAAGATTCTCGAGCTGATGGGCTATACCAGGGAAGAGTCGGACGCGAGCTTCGGCTACCTGCTCGAGGCGCTGCAGATCGGCGCGCCTCCGCATGGCGGCTTCGCCTTCGGCTTCGATCGCTGGGTCATGGTGCTCGCGAAGGCGGCTAGCCTGCGCGACGTCGTCGCCTTTCCCAAGACCCAGCGGGGACAGGATCTCCTGATGGAGGCGCCGTCGGAAGTCGCGGCCGATCAGCTCGAAGAGATCTCGATCCGGGTACGCCTCCCCAAGGTCAAGGAAGCCGGACCACCCACATGACCCCGTCCATGGCAGGCCTGATGGAAAGGTAGAGCAGGATCTCGAAACTGGCGCGGAGGAGCCGCGCTGCACGAATCCCCCATGAACAGAACACTCAAACAGGACCCATTGGGCCCGCCAGGAAGGAAACCCCCTCAATGCGAAAGAAGATTGCACTCATCGGTGGCGGCAACATCGGCGGCGTTCTGGCCGAGCAGGCTGCGTATCGCGAGCTCGGAGACGTCGTCATTTTCGACGTCGTCGAAGGCCTGCCCCAGGGCAAGGCCCTCGACATGGCGGAAGGCGCGCCCCTCGCGGGCTCCGACGCGAAGATCAGCGGCGGCAACGACTACTCGGACATCGCCGGCGCCGACCTCGTGATCATCACGGCGGGTCTCGCGCGCAAGCCCGGCATGTCGCGTGACGATCTGCTCGAAACCAACGTGAAGATCATGAAGCAGGTCGCCGTGGGCGTGCGCGACAACGCGCCGGATGCCTACGTGATCGTCATCTCGAACCCCCTCGACGCGATGGTCTACACCTTCAAGCAGATCTCCGGCTTCCCGAAGAACCGGGTCGTCGGCATGGCGGGCGTGCTCGACTCGACGCGCCTCCGCAGCTTCATCGCTTGGGAGCTCGGCGTCTCGGTGCGGGACGTTTCGGCCCTCGTGCTCGGCGGCCACGGCGACACGATGGTGCCTCTCGTCGATTACTGCACGGTCGCGGGCATCCCGATCCGCAAGCTCCTGGACGAGGAGAAGATCCAGGCCATGGTCACGCGCACCAAGGGTGCGGGTGGCGAGGTCGTCGGGCTGCTCAAGACGGGCTCGGCGTTCGTTTCGCCGGCCTTCTCGGCCCTCGAGATGGCCGAGTCGATCCTCAAGGACCAGAAGCGGGTGCTCGCCTGCGCGTGCCTGCTCGAGGGAGAGTACGGGGTCGATGGGCTCTACGTCGGGGTTCCCTGCGTGCTGGGATCGGGAGGCGTCGAGCGCGTGATCGAGCTCGAACTCTCGGGCGACGACAAGAAGGCCTTCGACGACTCCGTCGAGCACGTCCGCACCCTCGTCGATCAGCTCGACGTCTAGCGCGGATCATTCGTGTAGCTCGTTGCGAGGGCGGCAAGAGTGCTGCAGTTTCGGGGCCCTCGGAGCGAAGT
>CBDUYG010000305.1:0-4857 GCA_965371385.1 uncultured Myxococcales bacterium
CCGTGAAACTCCGCGACGTCGTTTGCCCACAGGGCCTGCATGGCGAGCATCCTCTCGCGGATGAACGCCCGCCGCTTCGCGAAGGGAACGCCGTGGCTCTCCATCTCTTCGCGGTTCCAGCCGAAGCCGATGCCGAGCACGAGCCGCCCATCGGAGTAGAGATCGAGGGTCGCGAGCTGCTTCGCGAAGGTAATGGGGTCGTGCTGGGCCGGGAGTCCGATCCCGGTGCCGAGCCGGATCTTCGAGGTCACCGAAGAGGCCGCCGCGAGGGCGATGTAGGGATCGGGGCTGCGGAGATACTCCTCTGCGAGCTCTTCGCTTCCGGTGGGGGGAGGCGTGCGACGGCTGGTCGGGATGTGGGTGTGCTCGGGAACGTAGAGCGAGTAGAAGCCGCGCGCCTCGGCCTCGCGTGCGAGCTCAGCGACGTTCATCGCCTTGTCGCTGGCGTGGATCGTGACGCCGATCTTCATCGAGCCTTCGTTCATCTCAAAACTCGATCTCGCGCGTGACGACCCAGGTGTCGCCGTCGTGCTGCGGCACTGCATCGGCGGGCCGCGCTTCACCGACCGGCGTCGGCAGCCCGTCGACTTGATCCAGGATGATCGCTCGCGCGGGCCCGGGACTCGCGAACCAGAGCTCGATCACCACCCCCTCGCTGGGAAGGCCCGCGAACCCGACCGGCTGCCAGCCTCCCCACCAGCCCAGATCGTCCTCCGATAAAGCCCCGAGCCGTCTTCCCTCCACCTCGAACGCCACGAGCGAAGCCTCCGGCGGTAGGTAGAGCACCGCCTGTCTTGCGCCACGGTTGGATTTCAGACGCGCCTTCACTCGTCGCCCCTCACCCTCGCTGACCGACTCGAGCACGATCAACTCTGGAGCCGGCGTATCGAGCGAGGTGGCCGGTCCCTCATGAGCCTTACGGCCGGCGCGGGCGAAGGGAAACGCGATCGTGGGCTCCGGCTCGTACTCGAAGCGGCTTCGCAGCGCCTCGGGAAGTCGACCGCTCGATGCGCTCGCGAGCCAGCGCGCCTCACCGGGTGCCGATTCGTGGTAGCTGAGATTGATGTGCCGCGGGATGCTCGGGCTGGATGCCGGCAACACACACGCCGCCGCGAAGGCGACCAGCGCGATGCCGCCGGCCATCGCGGACGGGAGCCAATGAGCTCGCGAGCCGGCGAAGAGAGGGAGCAGGGTCGCAGCGAGGATCGCGACCAGGGCACTCAGGAGCGGGCCGGCGACCATCCCCAGGCCGTCGTGGAGCGAGAGCATCGGGCCGAAGGCGACGACTCCCGCTGCAAGGGCTCCGGCTGCGGTCGAAAGCGCAGCCCAGAGCGCCGGAGTCGCCCGTGTGAGCGAGAGCGCACCCGCGGTCGTGCCTGCGATCAGCGCGGGCACGACCAGGGGAGCGACGAACTCGGGGGACGTCGCAGCGACGACCACGCTGAGCAAAGCAGCGCCGAGCCAGAGTCCCGCCCACGCTCCCCAGAGCGTCGTCCAGCGTGCGATTCCCGCGGCCCCGGCCCAGGCGACCGCCGCCCCGAGACACCAGAATCCGATCACCGCGGGAGCCAGGGTCGCGGGCCAGGCGAGGGAGCTTCCGCTCACCCACCGAATCAAGAACAGGACGAGGATTCCCGCCAGCAGGGCGCCGATCATGAAGAGCGGGAGTACGAGCGCGCCGATGATGGCCGGGCGCATGCGCAGGAGCCCGAGACTCGAAGCTCGCAGAGCGGGCACGAGAACGGAGGCCAGGGCCAGCAGGGCCATCGGTACGCTCCAGCGAGCCGGCCAGCTCACGAGCCCGAAGCCGAGCCAATCGAACCAGACGAGCTCCTCCTCGTCACTCGGTGGCTCGCCCCGCGAGAGCGCACGCGAGAGCCCCAGCAGACAGTCGCCATGGTGCTGCAGGCTTCCGGGGTCGAGGTTCTCCGGGCGGTCGAGGGGCGTGTGGTAGCGGGATGCGCCCCGGACGAACGCAAAGTTGAGCCCGGGGCGATTCGCCCGGATGAAGACGGAGAAGTCCGTATCGTTCGGCATCGCGCGGTAGACCGCAGCGCTGATCGAGCTCGAGAGAGGACGCGGACACAGGGAGCCGAAGAGCCGCACGAGCCCCGCGCTCGCCGGCCCGGTCTGGAACATCAGGCTCGGTCCTCCGGTGCCCCGGCCCTCGAGGTTGAACACGACCGCCACGTCTCGCATCGCCGGGTGCTCGGCCGCAAATGCCTCGGCGCCGATGAGCCCCTCCTCCTCGCCGTCCGTAAATAGAAACAAGATGTCGTTCGCCGGCTGCGGGTCCAGCATCACGATACGTGCGATCTCGAGCAGGGTTGCGACTCCGCTCAGGTCGTCCGCGGCACCCGGGCCGGCCGGAACCGAGTCGTAGTGGGAGACGAGCAGGATCGCTCCCTCGGAGTCGCTCCCCCGGCGACGCGCCAGCACGTTGCGGACGGCAGCACAGTGACCATGCGGAGCGCAGCCGATGGTGCTCTGGATCTCGGGCTCGTAGCCCAGGGTTTCCAGGATCGAGACGAGACGTTCGAGGACGAGGTCGTTCGCGGGGCTGCCGACCGGGTGGGGCTTCCCGTCGCTCAGCTCTTCAATGAGCGACATCGCGCGCCCGGCCGAGAACTCGTCGCGAGGCGCGTCGGCGGAGAGCGGCGGCGGCGGCTGATTGCGCGCGAAGGCAACGATCAGGATACAGGCCAGGAGTCCGATGGCGAGCACGAGTGCACGCCCGGGCGCGGTCTCCTTCGGCTGCGGATGCTCCATTGCGAAGCCGCCTCCCCGGAGTGGATGAATCGAAGCCGCCGAGCTTCTCGGCGATATCCGATCAACCCATCCGGCCACTCGATTGATATCACAGATCTGCACCCCGGAGTCCCGGCGCAGGAAACTTCAATTCCAGGAACGTGTCGGCGGCTCGGCCGACGCCATCGTGGTAGCGTTCCCTGCGACACGCCGGAGGGAAACCATGTTGGTACTTCGCGAATCCCATCAGCTGATGGGGCTCCACGAGGATGATTTCGAGGATTCGATCCGCGACGAGTGGATGCCCACCCTGGCCAGGACCGACGGCGTCCGCCTGCTCTACTACCTCAAGGTCGCCCACGGCTCCGGTGCCTCGTACAACGTCATCACCTATACGTTCTTTCGGGACGGCCGCGCGTGGGACGAGCTGCTGCGCCGCACCCATGACGGAGACCTCGCAACCTACATGAGCCGACTCGACGGGATGCGGCGCGAGGTCGAGAGCAAGTTCCTCCTCCCCCTGCCCTGGTCGCCGATGCAGGAGCTCGACCTGGGCGCGATTCCCGTCGACGCCGCGGAGCACGAAGCCACGCTCTTCATGGAGGACACCGTCTGGCCCTACGAGGGCAAGCTCGAGGAGTACATCGAGAAGTCCGGGGCGATGTACGCGAAGGAGTTCGTGAAGCCAGCCGAGGAGAAGGAGAAGCAGGTCCTCGACATCCAGGCCTCGTTCCGTACGACCTTCGGGAGTCACCGCCGGCGCGAGATCATCCTGTGGCAGAAGGTGCTCAACCCGAAGTTCCTCCTACCCCTCTTTCAGCACGAGATGCCGAAGAAGTACAAGCAGCCGGGCCTCTGGATGCTCGACGCCCTCCAGCTTCGGGACCAGTGGCAGAGCAAGCTGCTGCGAACCGCGAGCTGGTCGCCCCTCTACTGACACCCAGGACAGACACCCGGGAGATGGAAGCCGAACGATGAAGGACGCCGCCGCCATCGTGGGAATCGCCGAGACCCCCTTCGCGAAGAAGCTCGAGCCGAGCGAGAAGGAGCTTGCCTGCCAGGCGATCCTCGACGCTCTCGACGACGCGGGCATCGCGCCCTCGGAGGTCGATGGCCTCGCTTCGTACTCGATGGAGAACACCGACGAGGTCGACATCGCGAAGAACATCGGCGCCGGCGACATCACCTACTTCAGCCAGGTGGGCTACGGGGGCGGGGCGGGGCCAGGGGTCGTGGGGCAGCTCGCGATGGCGATCGCAACCGGGCAGTGCACGGTGGGGGTTGCCTGGCGCTCGCGCAAGCGCGGCTCGGGGGGCCGCATCTGGGCCGACCAGAAGATCCAGTTCTCGACCCCCGCGGCCTGGACCCGGCCCTGGGGCCTGCTGCGGCCCGTCGATGAGATCGCACTCCTTACCCGGCGCTACATGCACGAGTTCGGCGCCACCCGCGAACACCTCGCCAACGTCGCGTTGGCGATTCGGAGCCACGCGAATCGCAACCCCCGGGCCACGATGTACGAGAAGCCCATGACGCGCGAGCAGTACATGGGAGCCCGCTGGATCTCGGAGCCGCTCTGCCTCTTCGACAACTGCCTCGAGAGCGACGGCGCCCTCGCGTGCGTCGTGGTGAGCGCCGAGCGTGCCCGGGATTGCCCCCATCCACCCGCCACGATTCATGCCTTCGGCCAGGGCCTGCCTCGCCAACACCAGACGATGGTCAACTACTGGAACGACGATCCCCTGGCCGGCCCCGCGTGGACCTGCGCGCGGCAACTCTACCGCCACTCGGACATCCAGCCCGGCGATATCGACGTCGCGCAGATCTATGACGCCTTCTCCCCCCTCGTGATCCTCTCGCTCGAGGGATACGGCTTCTGCAAGCGAGGCGAGGGCGCGGCGTTCACCGAAGATGGAGCGCTCGAGCTGGGGGGACGGCTCCCGGTCAACACCTCGGGCGGCGGCTTGAGCGAAGCCTACGTTCACGGCTTCAACCTCATCAACGAAGGCGTGCGGCAGATTCGCGGCACATCGACGGGCCAGGTGGAGGGCGCCGAGAGCTGCCTCGTCACCGCGGGCGAAGGTGTGCCGACCAGCGCCATGATCCTGAGGA
>CBDUYG010000306.1:0-4847 GCA_965371385.1 uncultured Myxococcales bacterium
CCGCGCCCCCGAGCCCGCGTCTTCCTGAGACCGACCGGGGCTCTGCTCCGGTTCGATCATGCCGATCGAAAGCGGTCCCCGAGCCCCGTCCTCATGCCTTCTCCTTCGATGCCTCCTCGCCATCCCCCGAGCCGCACATCCCCCTTGACACGAAAAGCTCGGCACGACTAGGATCTGACGGTTCGTCAGATTCAGGGACGGCGTCTCGCGGGCTCGGGGGTTCGGCTCACCCTGGGAGCGGAGGCGTCGCCCTATCTTCCCGCTCGAACCCGGGAGATTCGCCCTGCTCCGGCGCGGAGCCGGGCACCCGCACGAGGAGATCACTGTGTCCTTCGAAATCAACCGCCGACTCGTCGCCAGACGCCCCTCCCTCGAGACCTCCGCGGCAATCGACCGTGTCACGGCGGACATCATCCGGGGATCCTTCGAAACGATCTGCTTCGAGGTCGCAATCCACCTCGGGCGCGCAGCATCATCGGCGATCATCAACCAATCGAACGAGCGCAACGGCAGCATCATCGACGGCAACGGCCGCCTGGCCGGCATCTCGGTCGGGATCCCGCAGCTGCTCTTCATCTCTCCCCTCTCGGTGCGCTGGGGACTCGAGTTCTTCGACGAGGATGACTGGGGGCCGGGGGACGTCTTCGTGGGCAACGATCCGGACCACGGCGGCGGCCATCTCCCCGATTACAACGTCTATGCGCCCTGCTTCGACAGCGAGGGCAGAATCGTCGCGATCCAGGCCCTGCAGGCCCACCAGGGGGATACGGGAGGCAAGGACCCGGGCGGATTCTCGGTGGACGCCATTGACCTCTTTCAAGAGGGCATGATGATCCCAGGCGTCAAGCTGGTTCATCGCGGCCAGAAGCGACGCGACATCATCGACATGATCGTCCGCAACAATCGCTTCCCCTCGTTCGCGGGGGATATCGCAGCCATGATCGGCGCCTGCCAGCTCGGTGTAAGGCTCCTCGACGAGCTGTCGCAGAAATGGGGTCCCGACGTCGTGCGCGCGGCGATCAACTTCAACGTCGACGACACCGAGCGGCGCTTCCGTGACGAGGTCGCGAAGTGGCCGGACGGCGAGTACGACGCCACCGTCTGGATCGACCACGACACCGTCGGTACCAAGGACGTCAAGGTCCACGTCAACTGCATCGTCGCGGGCAATCAGCTCACGGTCGATATGAGTGGCTGCGACGACCGACCCGAGCTGATGAATGTGTGGAATACCTTCTCGAACAGCCGGGGCTACGCGATGGCCCAGCTCGCATCGATGGTCGACCCGAGCATCGTGAAGAACGAGGGGCTCTTCTATGCGGTCGACATGATCATACCCGAGGGCACGATCGTGCAGCCGCCCGACAACAAGCCCGCGGCCCTCGGCGCCTTCCATCCGGCTTGCGAGATCGGCGAGGCGATCTGCATCGCACTCTCGCAGATCGTCCCGGAGCGCTCCTCGCCCCAGGTCTACAAGCTCGGAATGCCGAACACGGTCGTGGGCCTCGACGCGAACGGAATGATGTGGATGGATCAGGGAGTCGACACACGGGCCTCGGACGCCTCGGCGACCGAGGGCATCGACGGCTGGGGCTCGATGTGCAGCGGCCTCGGCAACCTGATGCTCGCCGAGGCCGAGGATGCAGAGAGCCGCTTCCCCGTCATCAACCTCGGCCGGGAGATGACGACCGACACCGGTGGGGCGGGGCGCTGGCGCGGACAGCCGGGAACACTGAATATCAAAAAGATCCTCGAGCCCGTGACGGGAATCGCGTGGATGGTCTCCCAGGAGCATCCCCTGCGCGGATTGCGCGGCGGCGACGACGCAGGTCCCTACAGCAATCACTTCAACTACGGCGCGCCCGAAGAATACAAAATCGCCAACACGGCCCAGGATCCTCTGCCCGCCGGCACGGTCACCGCCTATCAGTACGGAGGCGGAGCCGGGTTCGAGAGTGCGCTGCTGAGGGAACCGGAGGCCGTGCGGGAGGACGTGCTCGACGAGTACGTGAGTGTCGAAGCCGCACGGGATCGTTACGGAGTCGTGCTGACCGGAAGTGCGGAAGAGTGCGACGTCGAGATCGACCTCGCGGCCACCCAGGCACTGCGCGAGAAGCTGGCCGCGGAGCGGGGGGTATCGCTGAACGCTGGAAGCCGAGGAGAGTCCGAATGACCTATCGGGTGGGTATCGACATTGGAGGCACCTTCACCGACTTTGCGCTCTTGAAGGATGACGAGGTGATGCTCGAGAAGACGCTCAGCACACCCGAGGATCGCTCCCTGGCCGTGATCACCGGCCTCGAGAAGCTGGCGGGACGCGAGGGCCTCTCGCTCTCCGACTTCCTCGGCCGCCTCGATGCGTTGATCCACGGCACGACCATCGCGGACAATACGCTGATCGAGATGAATGGCGCGGTGACGGGCCTCCTTACCACCAATGGATTCCGCGACGAAATCGAGCTTCGCCGGGGCTTCAAGGAGAATATCTGGGACGTTCGCCTCGAGCCTCCGCAGCAGATCACGCCGCGACGGCGCCGACTGGGCGTGGCCGAGCGTATGCTCCACGACGGCTCGGTGTATCGGGAGCTCGACGAAGAGGCGACCCGCAAGGCGATTCGCCGGCTGAAGAAGCAGGGGGTGGAGTCGGTGGCGATCTCCTTCCTCTTCTCCTTCGTGAACGCCGACCACGAAGAGAAGGTGGCCCAGTGGGTGCGCGAGGAGATGCCGGGAGTCGATGTCTCCCTCAGCTCCCAGGTGCTGCCGCGTTCGCCGGAGTTCGAGCGCACGAGCACCACGGTCGTGAACGCCTACGTGGGACCGCGCGTGACGGGCTATCTCGAACGCCTCACCGAGCGCTTGCGCGAGGCCGGCTTCGAGCGAGAGCTGCTCGTGATGCAATCGAGCGGCGGCGTGATGACCCGGGATTACCTGCATGGCAGCCCCATTCGCATCCTGGCCTCCGGGCCGGCTGGGGGCGTCGTGGGCAGCGCCCATGCGGGCCTCGCGAAGGGCGAGCCCGATTTGCTCTGCGTCGACATGGGCGGGACGAGCTACGACATCTCGGTGGTGCTCGGTGGCTCCGCCCCAGCGGAGCCGGGCTGGAACTGGCACCACCGCTACCTGGTCGCGACTCCGATGGTCAACGTCGAGACTCTCGGCGCCGGCGGCGGATCGATCTGCCAGGCGAAGCACGGCGCACTGAACGTCGGCCCCGAGAGCGCCGGCGCCGATCCCGGCCCCATCTGTTATGGGCGCGGCGGCGAGAAGCCGACCGTGACCGACGCCAACCTCGTGCTCGGCCTGCTCTCGACGGATTCGGAGTTCGCGGGAGGCAGCTTCCAGCTCACGCGCGAGGGCGTGGATGAAGCCTTCGAGAAGTACGTGGCCGGGCCCCTCAGCTGCAGCGTCGAGGAGGCAGCCTTCGACTCCTGGCGGGTCGTCAACGCCAACATGACCCAGGCGGTGCGCCGCACCACGGCCGGCAAGGGGATCGACCCCAAGGAGCTCACGATGCTCGCCTATGGAGGCAACGGGCCGGTCTTCGCCGCCATCCAGGCCCAGGACCTGGGAATCAAGAAGGTGCTCGTCCCCAAGGCTTCCTCCACCTTCTCCGCGCTGGGAGCCCTCGCGGCCTCGCCGGCCATCGACGAAGAGCGCGCGTACCTCGCTTCGGCCGCGGAGGCCGACATCGATCGTCTGCGCGAACTCTGGGGGGAGCTCGACGAGCGGGCCGAAGGCTTCTTCCTCGCGGCGGATTTCAAGCGCGACGACGTCACGGCTTCGTACCAGATCAACCTTCGCTATCCGGGACAGAACTGGGCGCTGACGCTTCCCGTCGTGACCCAGAAGGGAGCGCGAGACCTCTCCTTCGTCGACGCCGCAATGGTGGAACGCGCGATCGACGACTTCCACAGCGCCCATGAGGCCGAGTACGGACATCGCAGAGAGGGTGAGATGCCCGAGATCACGGGTGTGCGTCTCGAGACGACGACGGAGATCACACGGCCGAAATTCTCGGGAGCGGCGACGGCGCCCCGGGCGGATGCAACTCCGAGCAAGACGCGGCGGGCGAACCTGGGCGAAGGGTTCGCGGAGACTTCGATCTATTGGGGGCCCGACCTCGCGCCGGGCGATTCGATCCGGGGGCCCGGAATCATCGAGGAGACGTTTACCACGATCGTAGTCTATCCCGGCTGGGAGGCGGGGGTGGACGACAGTGGTGACTATGTCTTGAATCACATTGCGTCTTGAATCGTCTTGGGTCCCGAATCACCTCGGGACTCGAGCCGGCTCGGGTTCTGAGTCTCCTCGAGCCACGAATCGCGTTGCTTGGTCGATATTGGAATCCTGGACGGGGCGCTCCGGCAGCCGCGCTTGAACGCCGGCCTTCGGGCGGGTGGTTCGGGCGGGTGGTTCGGGTGGAAGATTCAGGCGAAGGAATGGTGAGCGATTGGCCTGCCTTCTCGTTACGGGAGCCAGCGGTTATCTCGGTCGCCGAGTTGCGCTGAGGGTCGCGGCTCGCGGGGATGTCGGACAATTCTGGGCCGGCTACTCACGCTCGCTCGATCGCCTGGTCGCGGGCGAATCTCTTCAGGTGAGCCTCGACTCGGGTTCGGAGCTCGAAGCCGTGATCCGTGAGGCCGCCCCCACGGCCATCATCCACACGGCGGCGCTCAACCCGGGCGGCGATCCCGCGCGCATGACCGAGATCAATCGGGATGGGTCCCGGCGAGTGGCCGAGATCGCTCGAGAGATCGGAGCACGCCTCGTGCATGTCTCGTCCGATGTCGTACACGACGGAACCCGTGCTCCCTACGGCGATGCGGATCCTCCTTCGGCACGACGTG
>CBDUYG010000307.1:0-4840 GCA_965371385.1 uncultured Myxococcales bacterium
GCAGAGGAGGCCGAGTCACTTGGCCTGAAGCTCGCTCGAGGCACGGATTCGGACCTTCGGGAACATGCGATTCGCATTGTCGGCATATCGGCGGAGTTCCAGCGACGCTTGGATGCACTCTTGTGCCAATCGGACTTTCGCCTTCACTTTGTAAGATTCGACATTGCATCAGTCGTCGATGATGTAGTGATGCGCTCCGCGACCATTGCGCGGGATCGCGACCATTCAACGACTCACGAACTCATCCCGCTTCCGATCATCGGAGACCCCACGAGGATTGGATCGGTGATCGAGAATCTGGTCGACAATGCCGTCAAGGCAACAGACGAGGGCGGGACGATCCAGGTTCGCACCGGCTTGCAGTACTCCGAAGATCTTGAAGACCTCAAGCCGTTGATTTATGTCGAGGTCGAGGATGACGGCTCTGGAATATCCAAGGAAGAACTGGATTCGATCTTCGAACCCGGGATCTCCTTCTTTTCCACCGGTTTCGGTCTTGGATTGGCGCTCTGCGGCGCTACGGTGTCAGCCCACGGCGGATCCATTTCGGTGCTCTCCGATCCCGGACGCACTCGATTTCGTGTGATTATTCCTCAGGTTCCTGCTGACCGGATGGGTGAACCAAGGTGACGAGTGTCAGAATATTGCTCGCCGAGGACTATGAGGCGACACAGCAGCAACTCTGCCAGGACCTGACCGCAGCGGGCTATTGCGTCACTTTGGCCGGCGATGGCATCGAGGCGCTCGAAGTGCTTCGGGCTCAGCCGATTGATCTCATTCTCAGCGATCACCGGATGCCCCGAATGGATGGGCTCGAACTCTTCTCCGAAACTCAGCGCCTCCGGCCCACCCCTTTTATTCTCTACAGCGCATCGGCATCGCTGGAGCTTTCGTTTCAGGCCGGCAAGGACGGGGTCGTGGGCTTTCTCAACTACCCCTTCAACGTCCAATCGCAGCTGCTTCCGACCATTGAGACTACGTTGCGCCGTGCATCCGAGGCCAGAGCGGGGAGAAGGCGGCATCAACACAGTGAGCTGATCGGAACCTCGCCCGGACTGAACCTGGTGCGTAGCGAAATCGAACGCTATGCGAGCCTTCCGCTGACGGTTCTGATAACAGGAGAAACCGGCACGGGCAAGGATCTGGTTGCTCGTGCCATCCACGCCCACAGCGAACGCGCTGCGAAAGAGTTCGTGAAGGTGAACTGCCCGGCGCTCCCGGAGTCCCTGGTCGAGAGCGAGTTGTTCGGCCATGAAAAAGGCGCGTTTACGGGGGCAGATAGATCACGACGCGGACGATTCGAGTTGGCGGATGGCGGCACGATCTTCCTCGACGAGGTGGGTGAACTGCAGCTTCCCGTCCAGGCAAAGCTCTTGCAGGTACTTCAGGAAGCGAGGTTCGAACAGGTTGGAGGCTCTGAGACCATCGAAGTCGACGTTCGTGTCATCGCGGCTACGAATCTGGATCTACAACTCGAAGTTGAAGAGGGCCGCTTCCGTGAGGATCTCTTCTATCGAATCGCTCAGGTGAGCATTCATATCCCCGCGCTTCGAGAGCGGCGAGATGATATCGAGACTCTAGCAGTGGCTTTTGTCGATGAAGCCGCGAGGAGCTACGGCATGCCCCCACCCGAGGTGAGCACAGAGTTCATCGAGGCCGTTTCGGTTCAGCCGTGGAAGGGCAACGTCAGAGAACTCAGGGATGTCATGGAACGCGTGGTGGTCTGGTGGGAGGGGGGTAGTGAACTCGATGCGCTCTCCTTCCTGCAGGCGTATGCAACGACGAACAGCCGGCTCAATGCCGAAGACCGTGCCCTCAGCCATCAGATGCTCCAGGCGTTCTCACGGAACGGCCGCAATCAAGAGGCCGCCCGGCGCGAGATGAATATGTCGCGAGCACAATGGCGCCATCGCTGGGAAGGGAAGTTCGGCTTTCAGATACTTGGGAGAGGGCAGAAGTGAGGGGCGGGACGCGTCTCGGTGCGCTGGCACTTGCCGCAGCTCTGCTTCTGTTCGCGACTCCCAGGTTTCTGGCGGCCGAGGACGTCGTGTCGCCGAGCGCCATCAGCCTTCTCGAAGCGGCCTTCGACAAGATGTTCAATTATCCCTCGATTCGAAGCATCAGCTTGAGGATCCGGCGCGATGGCCGAGATGCGGGGCAGCGTACGTTCGACATCGCATATAGGAAGATCGACGGCCGCGGCCATACGATCCTTCGCTTCGAAGAGCCGAGCTATCTACGCGGCAATGCCCTCTTGATGATCCAAGACGACGAAGGCCGGAATCAGACGTGGCTCTATCGGCCGGGGGACGGCAAGGCTCGACGGGTGAGTACCTACCAGAAGGCGGATTCCTTCTATGGCACCGACCTCTCCTACGAGGATCTGGAGAACCGCAACTGGAGAGACTTCGATCTGACGCTTCTCCCGGATGCAACGGAAGGCGGGAAGGCATTCAATCGCGTCCGTGCGGTATCACGAGAGTACTCGCGCTACTCGAGTGTCGTAATCTGGATCGAGAAGACGTTGACGGCAGTCGCGAAGATCGAATTCTTTCAGGGCGATGAAGCAGAACTGGTCAAGACCATCAGGATCGATCTCGAGCAAGTGGTCGAAGAAGCGGGCCTGCTCAAGCCAGGCGGCATGAGGGTCGAGATTGCAGGCCGCGATTGGGTGACCGAGGTCGACTTCACTCGAATCGAAATCAACCCTGAGATCACCAGAGCGATGTTCGCCACCATGCGGCTTCACAAGAAGGGCCAGGATCTTTTCAAGATGGTCGATCAACTCGCTGGTGATTCTTCGAAGGAGTAGGGATGAATGCGGTATCGCCCGCTATATAGTGCATGCAACGAGGATACGTCCTCGGAGATTCGAGCTCTTCAGCCATCGAGCGAAGACACGGTAGTGTGCATTGCGGCGGGGGGTGGCCGTGCCCTCAGCCTGCTTTCGACGTCACCGGCTCGCGTCATCGCGGTCGATGCGAGGATGGACCAGATATTCAATCTGGAGCTCAAGGCGGCCGCTTTGGATTGCTTCTCCTATGAATCCTTTCGTGAATTCCTGGGCGTCGATGCGTCCTCGAGCCGGCGAGAAATGTATTCGCGTGTGCGTCCTTCGCTTACGGTGGGCGCTCAGGCGTATTGGGACGCCCGGGGCGGGCTCATCGATGAGGGCGTCCTCTATGCGGGAAGGCTCGAGACCGCTCTCGCGCGCTTCTGTCGCTGGCTGCGCAACGTTGGCTTGTTCGCGTGGCCGGCTGGTCTTCTGAATATGCGTGATCTCGAAGAGCAGCGCGCGTTGGTCAATGAGCACTTGCTGGAAGCAAAGATGGGCGCGCTCTACTGGGCGATGTTCTGCAATCCCGTGACGGCGTGGTTGACGATGCAGGATCCCAGCTTCATGCGCTGCACCGAGGGAAACCTGGGCCGCTATCTCTACGGACGCTTCATCCACTATACGGACCGAAAGCTCGCACACGAGAGCTACTTCCTACATCTCCTCTATTTCGGTAAGTATTCCGCATCGGGACCGCTGCCTATCTATCTGACCCGGCAGGGCTACGACCTCGCTCGAAAGAAGCTCGGCGACCTCGAGTTGAGCTGTTCGCGCATCGAGACGATCCTCCCCGCGATCGGCGCACAGGGGAGCACGAAGTGGTCACTCTCGGACATCAGCTGCTGGATGTCGGAGCGTCAGTTCCAGTCGTTCCTGCGTGAACTGGTGGGGCGCATGCATCCCGGCGACCGGTTCTGCTACCGAAATTTTGGCGCTCAGAGGATGATCCCTCAGGACCTCTTGCCCAGAGTCGAGCGGCTGTCCGATCTGATCGAGAGAGTCGAGGCTCACGACACATCCGTATTCTTTCGCTTGGAGATTGGTGAGGCTCGCGGTCGCAGCTAGGGCCAGGATTTGGCCGCCATTGTCGGGCAGCGCCATCTGAGCGGCGGGGCGGGCGAAGCCGCGGCCGCTCTGCCGATGGGCGATTCAGGTGCGATCGTACACGGTCCCGTTGACCGGTGTCGAAGGAGATCGCGTTTCCGGCGTCGGAATCACGATTCAAACCCGAGAGGCCACAACCGTACCCAGCGATTCGATCATCCGAAGGTAGTAGTCCGGCAGGCCGTGCTCGCGTGCGCCCTCCCGCAGATGGTCGAGATACCACGAAGCGGGAGAGGTCAGCGCGTCTCCCTCCGCTTCCGCGCCTTCCTCCCCTGACCACAAGTACGTCTGGACCTCGAAGCACGATGCGTCCCGGCGCCGCCGAACGCCGGCCGCGTTCCAGCCCGAACGGACCTCGACGATGAGCCGCGAGTAGCCGCTCTCGAATCGATCGAGAACGTCCCAGGCATCGGCATCGAGCTCATAGACGACACCCCAGACGTGGGAGCCCGGGTGCTCGATGAGATTCGCCTTGCCGGTTCCATCGCGCCCCGGCTTGTTGAAGGAGAGTCGGCGATTCTCCATCCAGGCGGCGCCCCGAGGACGGGCGCCCGGGATCCTCTCCGTGACGCGCATACGGCTCATGTTGGAGCCATAGGCGAAGTAGAGGCAAGACATCGGAGTGAGGGTCCCGCATCTGCCCTCGACGTTCCAATCCACTCACTCATTCCCATTTTTCGGCTCATTCCCCGGCCCGTGAGTGCTTCCTCGAGAGAATCCCGGCCCGATCCCGGCCGGAGCCAGAATCCGCCCGAGTGCGCCACCCATGGCACAGCCCGATCGCTCGCTGACCACGACTGCGCTGCCCTTGGGCAACGTCGGCCCAATCGAAGTGCAGTCTCCACCGGTCAGGCCCGGATTCCCCGCTCTCGTGACCACCAGCGCGATCTCCCGGGGCGA
>CBDUYG010000308.1:0-4806 GCA_965371385.1 uncultured Myxococcales bacterium
GCGAATCCTACATTCGCTCGATAGGTTCGGAAATTCAACGGGACGATTTCCGGCGCTTGCAGGCCCTCGGACCACCCCTTTCCCACCCGGGACCGGGCTCAGCCCGACGTGCTAAGCGCCATCGACGCAGATCCAATCCGTTCAGCTCTGTGCGAACGGGCGCGGGTACGTCGACAGATTCGAGATACGAGAAGAGAGAGCACCATGTCCGATCACCCTTCGAAGCGTGGGGAGGCGACGCGATCCGTTCATGCCGGCGAGCTGCGCCAGCAGGAAGCGAACGCGATCACGACCCCCATCTACCAGACTTCGACGTTCTGGTTCAAGAACTCCCAGGAAGTCATCGACTACCAGGAGGGCAAGACGGCCCGCGAGGAATACGGGCGTTACGGCAACCCGACCTGGCGTGCGGTCGAACGCAAGCTGAGCGAGCTCGAAGGGGGGGAGGAGAGCATCCTCTTCGCATCGGGAATGTGCGCAGCGACGACGACCTTCATGGCTCTGCTCCCGGCGGGCAGTCATCTGATCGTGACGAGCGATTGTTATCGCCGTACCCGGCAGTTCATTCGCCAGTTCCTGAGCCGAATGGACGTCGAGGTCACGGTGATCGAGGCCGGCAGCGCCGAGGCGTTCAAATCCGCGATCCAGGACAACACCGAGATCTTCTTCACGGAGTCGCCCACGAACCCCTATCTGCGCGTGATCGACGTGCCGGAGGTATCGAAGATCGCACGCGAAGCCGGGGTGACGACCATCATCGACTCCACGTTCGCGACGCCAGTGAACCACCGCCCTCTCGAAGACGGGGCGGACATCGTGCTCCACAGTGCCACCAAGTACCTGGGCGGACACAACGACCTGCTGGCGGGAACGGTGACCGGCAGGAAGGAGATCATCGAGCCGATCCGCGAGGCGCTCGGTGTGCTGGGCGGAATCATAGACAGCCACTGCGCCTGGCTGCTGCTACGCGGGCTCAAGACCCTCGCGATTCGCATGGACCGGCACAACTCGAATGGACTCTCCGTAGCGAGGTTCCTCGAGGCGCACCCCAAGGTGCGTCAGGTCTGGTACCCCGGGCTCGAGAGTCATCCCGACCATGAGATCGCAACGAAATTGATGGAAGGCTGCGGAGGTGTCGTGACCTTCGAGATCGACACGGATCTCGACGGCGCGATCCGCTTCATCGACGCCACTCGAATCCCCTACCAGGCCCCGAGTCTCGGCGGCGTCGAGACCCTGATCGAGCTCCCGGTCACGATGTCGTTCTGGGATGTGCCGAAGGAAGAGCGCTACTCGATGGGAATCACCGACTCCCTCGTGCGCCTCGCCTGCGGAATCGAGAACGAAGCGGATCTCGTACGCGATCTCGATCAGGCGCTGGCAATGGTGTGACATCGTCGGCGAGCTTCCCATGCCGATCTGAGCGGGGGGGGCTCGCCTTTCTCCATCTACTCGACCCGCGCCTACTCGACGAAGATGTCGACCGAGGGTCGTAGCTCGGAGCAGGTCTTCAGCACCCGATGGATGAGGTGCGAGTTGAAGTTCTCGATCAGCCGCTCGTCGACCTTGTCTCCGCGATCGATCGCCGGGTAGGCGATCTGGGTGAGGTTGTAGTCGAAGCGCGGAGCCCATTTGCGCGAACCGAGCCGGGCCGTGGTCGAGCAATTGTCGACCATATAGGCGACACCGCGTGCATGCATGTAGGGATTGAGGGAATCGACCGACTCGATCACCGACTCGTTCACGACCTCCGAGTAGGGGTGGCCGTGCTCGAGCAGGACGTCGATCTGGGCGATCATCGTCGCGCAGTAGACGCCGGCGGTGAAGGGATCGACCGGGATTTCTTCCTCGACGCGCGCCGCGCGGACCTTCTCGCCGACCTTCCACATCTCGGTGCCGTCGATCTTGCCCATCGGAAAGCGCTCGAGGCGCGCGCCCGCAAGCACCACGCTCGAAACCTCGTTGCCCGAGCTCACCTCGTCGTAGATCTCCGCCATGATCTCGAGAGCCGGCGGATAAGCGGCGCTGTAGGCACGTTCGAAGATCTTCTTCTCTTCGTCGTCGAGATCCTGATAGACGGCCAGGATGCCGCGCTTCGAAATCGTGCGGGAGATCGGTCCGGTCACGGACTCGGTGGTTCGCTTGAACGCCTCCTCGGGCGCCACGCCTTCGTCGACGAGTCGGCGATAGAGGCTCTCGACAATGCCGTGCACCGCGCCGAGCAGGATGCCGCGTTCGCCGTAGATGTCCGACTTGTACTCGGATTCCAGGGTCGTCTGGAACGAGTAGGGGGCGCCGATCGCCACCGCCCAGCCGAGCGCGATGTTGGTCGCCCGCCCATCGACGTCCTGATGAATGGCGAAGCTGCAGTTGATCCCCGCTCCGTTGACCTCCCTGCCCTGCTCGTAGAGGCGGCGCACCGAAGGGCCCATCCCCTTCGGGCAGACGGCGATGACATTGTGGTCGGCCGGGAAGTCGTCGCCCCGGGTCTGCAGATGCGCGAGCAGGAAGCCATGGGAGAGGCCGAGGGTGGCGCCCTCCTTCAGGGCCTTGAAAATCTGGGGATAGAGGGCCGCCTGGGCGGAGTCGGCGATCAGCAGCAGCACCAGATCCGACTCGGCCACGACCTCGAGCAGCTCGCCGAGGGTTCCGTTCTCCTCGCTGAATCCGGCCTTGCGAGCGGAATCCATGGAGGCCGAACCGGCCCGCAGTCCGACCTTGACCTTGATCCCCATCCCCTCGAGCGAATCGCGCAGATTCTGGGCCTGGGCGGGGCCCTGGGAGCCCCAGCCGATCACACCGATCTGCTCGATGCCCTCGAAGGCCTTGGGGAGACGATCGAAGAGATCCCGGCCACCCCGGAGAATCGTCTCCGTCTCGCCGTTCACGTCGATTTCTTCGGTGTCGAAGATGCTGCTCTTGAAGTCGAGATTGCGGGCCATGGGCTCCTCCTCGCTGTGCTTTCGCGGAAGGTCCGAGACCTTCCTCCAAGTCGTGGCGGGGGTGCCGCCCAAGTGGTCGCATCTGCGCGATCCGGGAGTGTATCCAATCGGAATCACTACGAAATGCGAATTTCAGGGAATCGATCACGCAGCCGGAACCCGCAGCACTCGAACGCTCCGGAGAGTTCTAGATTGCTCCGACTTTGCCGGTCGTTGCCCGGAAATCTGCGCCTCGCTCGGGAGGCCTTCCAAGTCGGTCCGAGACGAGCGACTCGCTACCGACGGGCCTTCCGGCCCGAGTTCGGCACCGATCTGAATAGCAGAATGGCGCCCCTGCGACCACTTTCCCCGCAGGCCTGCCGAGCCGGATTTCTCGCTGTCCGGCCGGGCGGCGCTCGGCTCGGGAGCACATCCAGTCTCGATCTCGAGGGGGTACGAGGAGTAGGCGCGCCCTTCGGGCAGTGCGCACAAGGGCGTTTCTATGGCTGATGAGTTCCTGTACGATTTTCGCCTCAACGAAATCGCGTCACGGGAGGAGTCAACCATGCCGAAGTTGCGAGGGTATTCGAGTTCCAGATCGACAGCCTTGAAGACGTTCCGTTCGAGCTTGTGCGCATTTCTGGCCGCCGGCGCCCTGCTCTGCGCCGCGGGAGCCGCAACCGCCGATGACGTGACGAGCGAAGAGCCCATCAACATTCCCGAGCAGACCCAGACCGCTGCTGCATCGTCGGCCCGGTGGACGCCCTTTCAGCTCGCCCTCTTCACTAAAGCGCAGATACTCCCCTCCCATTGGCGCCTTCGAGGCCTGGGGATCAATCTCATCTACGGCAACCAGGACGACGTACGCGGTCTGGTCGTCGGCCTCTTCAACGTCGCGGGTGATATGCGAGGAATGCAGCTCGGATTCGTCAACGGTTCTCCCGGGCTCGTCCGCGGTTTGCAGCTCGGCGCCGCGAACTGGGCCGAGGGAGGAGTACGGGGAATGCAGATTGGTGCGATCAACATGGCGGGCGGGGAAGGAAGCTTCGGGCAGATCGGGGTCTTCAACCAATCGAACAAGCAGGACGGTCTCCAGCTCGGCCTCTACAACCGCTCGAACTCGCTCAGAGGTGCGCAGCTGGGCCTCCTGAACATCAATCCGGCGAGCAAAGTCTTCGGGTTCCTTCCGATCTTCAATGTAGGCTGGTAGCGCTCGCGATCGCGGTGGGATCGGGCCGGGAAGGGATCGAAAGCGAGGCCCGGGGTGCTGCGTCTCTACGATTATTTCGAATCCGGCAATGCCTACAAGGTTCGGCTGCTTCTCAGCCAGCTCGGGGAGCCCTTCGAGCGCGTCCATCTCGAAATATTCGAGGGCGAG
Organism: uncultured Myxococcales bacterium; assembly: GCA_965371385.1. Classification (GTDB taxonomy): domain Bacteria; phylum Myxococcota_A; class UBA9160; order UBA9160; family UBA4427; genus CBDUYG01. The sequence goes on from CBDUYG010000308.1 coordinate 4,300, forward strand.
ACTCGCCGGCCGGAGTTTCTCGCCAGGAACCCCAATCACCGAATCCCCCTGCTCGAGTGGCCGGACGGACGTTGCCTCGCCGAGTCGAACGCGATCCTCTTTCACCTCGCTGAAGGAACGCCCTACCTGCCGGAGAATGCCTGGCAGCGCGCCGTCGCCCTGCAGTGGATGTTCTTCGAGCAATACAGCCATGAGCCCTACATCGCAGTGGTTCGCAAGTGGCACTTCATGGGGGAGGTCGAGCAGAACCGCGAGCTGTTGCCCGAGAAGATGGAGCGCGGATACGAGGCGCTCACGGTCATGGAGGGGCATCTCTCCCAGCACGACTTCTTCGCCGGAGATCGCTATTCGATCGCCGACATCGCCCTCTATGCCTACACTCACGCCGCCCACGAAGGCATGTTCGAGCTCGCACGCTTCCCCAGCGTGACCGCCTGGATCGACCGGGTTGCGGCGGAGCCCGGGCATGTCCTCATCACGGATGAGGTCGGCGAGCTGGTGAGCTGG
>CBDUYG010000309.1:0-4789 GCA_965371385.1 uncultured Myxococcales bacterium
CTCCTGATTCCGGCCCAGCAACTGCTCCACGAGCGCCCGACCCGTCATGCCCGTCGCTCCAACCACGAGTATGGTCATCCGTGATGCCCTCCTTCTGATCGTCTTTCATGAGCTCTATTCCGTTGCCGCAACAGCGATCGCGCGTCGGGGAGCCGTGGTGTCGGGAATCGCTGCGTGCTCCTGGCCGCTCAGCTCGGTGTATGCCACGAATGCAAATGGATCGATGAACTGGGCGCGTGCTCGGAGTCGGTCGGCCGCCTCCACCTCGAGCGCGCGTAGATCCTCTGCGTCATCGTATCGGTCTACCGCGGCAACGGCGAGCTGGAGTGCAAGCTCATTGTCGCCCGCCTCGAGCATCTTGCGAAGGGCCGCCTCCACCTCGCTCTGCGAGAGCCCCAGGTAGAGCTCGAGCAGCCGCCCGTACTCGACGGATGTGAGTGTATCGAGTCCGGCCGGCTCGCGGCCAGTCGCGTTCTCCTGCCAGATTCCGAGTTCCTGGTCGGCGATGCGAGCGATCAGATGCTTGCGCCCCGTCACGTAGCCGATGAAGGCCTCTGGATGATTCTGCAGGCCCGGCGGGACCAGGTTGAGGCGCACGATATCCTTGGCCGAGCGACCATGGCTGATATGCAGCCGCGCCGCATCGATGAGCCACGCGAAGGCTTCGCGCACCACGGCGATCTCCTTCGTGCCGTACATCCATGTGAGTCCGAGGTGTCCATGCAGCACGTGTCGGGGCTCGAGGCTCAGGATCGTGTCCATGCTCGCGAGGGCTCCGTCGACGTCGCCTTCCTCCATCCAGGGCTCACCGAAGTAGGGCATCATGACGTCGCCCACGAAGACCACGCCGACGTCGGGCATGTGGATGAGCATGGCATCCTCCGTCTCGCCGCCCGACACGGGAATCAAATCGAAGCGGGTGCCGCCGAGGGTCAGCTCGGTCGGTTCGTCGACGGGGACATCGGGCGCGTAGCCGCTCACCCAGTCGTTCTGGAAGCCGGCGCCCCGAAACTGGCGGTAGGTCGGCTCGCGCACGATGTGCTCCAGGGTCCCGGCATAGTTTTCCCGGCCGTAGAATTGGAGATCGGGAGCCAGTCGACGCAGGAAGCTGTGCCCGCCAATGTGGTCCCAATGAGCATGGGTGATGAGCGCCGCGGTCAGGGGAGGGAGCTCTCCGCGCTCCTCGGTGAGCAAGGCGTATGCTGCTGCGAGGCTGTAGGGCTGAGTGCCGGCATCTACGGCAATCAGCTCTTCGCCGTTCTTCGAGATCACGAAGTAGATCTCCGAGAAGCCGAAGCCGCGCACCACGAACACCTCGGCCGGCACGATCTCCTCGATCGACGGGGTCGGCGAGAACGTCACCCCCTTGTCGCGCGTCGTGGTGAACCAGCCCATGAAGGGCACGGCCGGCTTGTCGTCGCCGTAGCCGCTCTTGTCCTGGTAGAAGGCCGCCTGTTCGGCATCGCCGTCGTTTGCATGGAGCTCTGAGAGGTACCGATAGGCCTCTCGGTTGAAGCCGGGGGTCGGCTCGAGCTCGGGATGTGCGACGACCCATTGAAGATGCGCATAGGCGGCGTCGCGCTTGCCGAAGAAGCCCGGCACCTGGGCGTAGATGAGACCGGAGGCCCAGTGCACCATCGGGTCGTTGCCTTTGGAGAGCTGGTCGGCTTCTTCGAGAAGCAGGAAGGTGTCGTTCACCCAACCGATCCGGCCGGGTATGGGGACGTGATCGGCCCAGGTGGCCCGGAGGATCGCGTACGCGGCCAGATGGTGGGCGCGCATGCGGTCGTCCATCTGGTTTTCGTAGCGCGCCAGCAGGTGCTCGAGAAAGGCGATTCCCACCGCCTGCTGATTGGAGGCCAGGTAGAGGCTCACCATCAGGAAGATGTCGCGTGGATCCGGCGAGGGGCCGTAGGAGAGCACCGTCTCGAAGTACTCCAGCTCCGGCTGAAAGGCGCGGTCGCCCGGCGAGCGGCCGAACTCCTCGAATCCCTGCGCCGGCGCCAGGGATTCGGCCAGGTCTGCCTGGCGCTTGACCTCGCTGCTTCCGGCGTTGGCCGGGATCGGCTGGATGTCGAGCGCGCTGTTCTGCGGCGCACACGCGGCGAGCAGTGTCGTGAGTAGAGAGATCGTGATGATTCGCGGGATTGGATGGCGCATGGTGAGTTTCTCCTTTGAATGAATGTGGTCTTGTTCGTGTTCGATCGGTGTGGGGAACGGGTGCGTCATCAGGCCGCGCTCCGCAGGGGCTTCGAGTCGGCGACGCCAGTCGGAGTTTCGATGAGCGCCTCGTGCTCGTCGGCTGGGGCGGGTTCGGCATCGCCGATCAGCAGGTACGCCGCGGGAATCAGCACCAGGGCAATGAGGGTCGCGCCGGCGACACCTCCCGCGAGCACGATGGCGAGCGGGGGCCAGAAGTCGCCTCCGATCAGAATCAAGAAGGGCAGGAAGGCGCCGATCGTCGTGAGGGTGGTCGCCAGTACGTGCCCGCTCGAGCCCATCACCTCGGCGACGACGGCGTCGATGTCGCCCCGCCTCGCCGCCGGATTGGCGCGCAGCGCCGCGAGTACCACGATGCTGTCGTTCAGCGCTACGCCCATCAGGCCCAGCGTGCCGAGAATCGAATTGAAGCTGAGCGGGAAGCCGGCCAGCCACGTCGAGAGCAGGGCGAGACCCACCGAGAGGCCGGCCACCGCGACGAGCAGCCCGGCGATTCGGAAGCTCCCGAACGAGAGCACGAGGGTCGCGAGCATGAGGACCCCGATCACCGGCAGGTAGAGCCCGAGCTTTCCGATCGCGTCGGCTTGCTCCTCGCTATCGCCACCGATCCTGAGGCGGAACCCGGCCGGCATGGTGATGTCTTCGCGCTCGAGCTCGCGGACGACGCGGGCCAGAACGTTGATGGCCAGCGCATCGTTTCGTACGTAGCCGCGGATGACGTTGCATCGCACCCCCTCGCAGTGACTCACCTCGGCGATCTCGGGGCGCAGCTGCACGTCGCCGAGGGCCGGCAGGGGCACCCACTCCGTGGGGTGCGAGCTGGAGACGAGACGCGTGGACGCTACCGACGCCACATCGCCCCGCCGCGCATCGGCGAAACGAACGCGCACGGGAAGCTCTTCCAGGCCCTCGACCACCGAGCCGCCGATACGCCCTTCGAGCTGGCCCTCGAGCTGACCCGCGACGTCGGTGAGTCGCAAGCCGGCCAGCCTCGCCTCGTCCTCGTTCACCTCGATCCATAGCTTGGGAGTGCCACGCTCCATGCTGACTCGGGTGTGGAGCACCTCGGGCTGCGCAGCGAGCACTCCACGCACTCGGTCGCCGATCGATTGCAGTACGGCGATGCTCGGTCCTTCGAGCTGGATCTCGATATCCGCCTCGACGGGTGGCCCCTGGGCGAACTGCCGCACCAGGATCTGGGCTCCCGGTAGCGCCATGTCGAGTTCGTCCTGGAGCGCCGGTATCAGGTTCTTCACGTCGCTGAAGTCGTCGGCATGGACGATCCCCTGGGCGTAGTAGGGGGAATCGTCGCGGCGCATCACCAGGTTGTAGAAGACGGAAGGAAAGCTTCCGCCGACCAACCACGAAACCTCACGCACTTCCGCGTGAGCGCGCAGGATCTCCTCAGCCCTGGCGACGACCGATGTGGTGCGCTCGAGGGACGACTCCTGGGGGAGCCACAGCTGGATGTCGAACATGTCGCGGTCGACGCGCGGGAAGAACTGGCTGCCGAGCGTCGGTGCGAGGGCGAAGCCGATCAGCGGCAGTGCGCTCGCCACGGCCAGTGCCGACACCGGCCGGCGAAAGGCCGCGCCCAGCAATCGCTGTGCGGCGGCCGCCAGGCGCTCGCTGCGAATGCCGCTCTGCCACCAGCGGCCCTCTTGGATCGGTCGGCCGTAGAGGGCTGCCAGAACGGCAATCAGCGTAAGCGAGACCGCGAAGGACGCGATCAGCGCGAGAATCACACTCGTGCCGATCGAGCTCACGAAGTCGCCCACGTTTCCGGGCAGAAGCATGATGGGGAGGAACGCGAGCACGGTCGTGAGGGTCGAGGCAGCGAGCGGCGTGGCCAGGTGCCCAACGCTCTGGACGACGGCCTCGCGGGGCGAGCGCCCCTGGCTGCGTCGCTCACGCACATCGTCGACGACGACGATTGCGTTGTCGATCAGGATGCCGAGCGCGATGATCATGCCGAAGATCGACATCTGCTGGAGGGCGCCGCCATTGGCGCCGATCGCGAAGAGCACGAGCGCGCCCACCAGGGGCAGTGCGGCGCCGACCAGGAGCGCCGAGCGCCATCCCATCAGCAGGCTCATCACGACCATGATCACGGCCGCTCCGGCGGCCAGGTTGGCGCCCAGCTGGCTCAGTCGCTCTCGGGTGTAGGTGGTCTGATCGAAGATCTCGACCAGCTCGACCCCTGCGCCGAGATCGGCCGCGAAGGCGTCGGCCACCTCGAGCGCAGATTCAGCCCACCGGTCCGCTCGGAGGGCGGGGGCCATTCGCGCGGCCACGAAGACCGAGCGGCGTCCCTCGGTCAACGCGATCTCTCGGGTGGGCGTTCGCCAGTCCTTCGAGATGCGCGATACGTCTCCGAGTCGCACGATCGCGCCATCGCTCGCAATCGCAAGCGGAATCGACCCGATCCGTCCGAGCGTATCGAGCTCCCCCTCGACCTCCACGAGCAGATCGCTCGAGGCGGCGCGCAAGACCCCGGCCGGGACCTTGGCGTCGGCCCCCGCAATGCGCGAGGCGACGTCGCCTTGCGTCAGGCCGAGGGCGGCGAGCT
>CBDUYG010000310.1:0-4787 GCA_965371385.1 uncultured Myxococcales bacterium
CTGCTCGCCGGGCTCTTGGGGCTCGTGATCGGCGCGCTGTGGATGTCGGTGTCGGAGCCGATCTCCACCCTTCCTCCCGAGCCTCGATCGAGCGGTCCCGACGCCACAGCCAAGGCGGGCGGCTCATCCCAGGCCTCTCGGGCCTCCCGAGCCTTCGCCGCTCGAGATCTCTCGACCCTGCAACGCGAATTGCGCAGTGTGAGACACGACAACGAGCAGCTCCTCGCTGAGATCGAAGACCTGGAGACTGAGCTCGAGCGGGCGGAGGCCAGAGCTTTGGACGAGCCGACGGTCGCGGCCGCACCCATGCAGGCGGCATCCAAGCCGCGCGCAAGAGCCCACGGGACGCAAGAGAAGCCCGGCACCAGGACCCGGGTTGGCCCGCATGAGGATGCGGACTGGTTCGACGATCTGGCGCTGACCGACATCGGGCTCTCGGATCCCGAAGTCGAGGAGATCCAGACGCGCTGGCAACGCTTCGAGATGGAGAAGCTCTACCTCGACGATGCCGCCAGGAGAGAGGGCACCTTCGGCAAGCCTCAGTACCGACGGAACCTCGAAGCCTTGAGGGACGGCCTGCGCTCGGACCTCGGGCCGGAGGGATATGATGCCTACCTCTATGCCACGGCCCAACCCAATCGCGTCATCATCCAGAACGTGCTGCCGGATTCGCCGGCGGCGCTCGCAGGTCTCGAGTCCGGCGACGTCGTGATCGACTATGCGGGGGAGCGCGTCTTCTCGCCCGGCGAATTCAAGCGCGCGACGATTCGAGGGGATCCCGAGGATCTCGTTCTCGTCGGCGTCCTGCGGAACGATCAGCTCATGAGCTTTCGCTTGAGTCGAGGACCTCTCGGGATTCGCATGAAGCCGGTGCGTGAGGAGCCCTACCTCGATCGCTAGCGACATTCGCGCTTGCGCGATTTCCGGATTCCCTATCATCTCGCTCTGATTGCGAAAGCGGAAGACGCGTCGAGAAGGTCGACGCGAGAACGGGAGGGACTGCGGCTTGGAGATTGGCAGACGCGCTTCGCTGCCCGTCACGGCGATCGAACCACAGAGATTGATCCTCGACGGAGACGGAACGCCGATTCCGATCCCCCGCCGAAACGCGCCCCCGGGCGCATCGATCGGCGATCGGATCGAGGTCTTCGTGTACACGGACAGCGACGGAGGCCCCGTCGCAACCGTCCAGAAGCCCTACGCCGAGGCCGACGAGTTCGCGCTCCTGAAGGTGAAGGAAGTCGGACGACTCGGAGCCTTCCTCGATTGGGGTCTCGACAAGGATCTTCTGCTTCCTCACGGCGCCCAGGCCATCAAGGTCCGGCGCGCCGGCGAGTCGTTGGTCGTCCGCGTTCTCTGCGATCCGGTGTCGCGGAGGATGATGGCATCCAGCAAGCTGCGCCGCTTTCTCACCCCGCCGCCTCGCAACATCGAGCCCGATCAAGCGGTGGAGTTGCTCTTCTACGAGGCCACTGATCTCGGCATGAATGCAATCGTAAACGGAAGCTTCAGCGGCTTGCTGCACCTTTCTCCGGGAGAAGCAGCCCCGGGCATTGGTGATCGTCGATCCGGGTTCATCGAGAAGCTTCGTCCAGATGGGAAGGTGGATCTCAGTCTGCGCCCACGCGGAGCCGCCGCACGAAAGGACGCCGCGCAGATCGTGCTGAGCGCCCTGCGCGATGCTGGGGGACGACTGCCGCTCGGGGACAAGAGTGATCCCGCCTCGATTCACGACACCCTTGGAATGAGCAAGAAGAGGTTCAAGAGGACCCTCGGCGGACTCTTGAGGGCACGCAAGATTCGAATCTCCGATCATGAGACGATTCTCACGCTGGGTGGACCCAACCCGCCCGATCCGCCCAAGGCGTCGAAGTGAACGGCTGATTCCCAGCGCTCGAATTGGAGGAGTATCCGCGGAGTGCGCCTTCCGCTCAGGGGCGCTGGGCGATCTCTCTCAGCCTGAAGAGATCGGCCATGTTCCGTGCGCGAAGCTTCCACATTCCCTTGGAGCGGTCGACGGTGACCGTCTCGGCCCTCGTGCCCAGCTCGCTGGCGATCTCCGCATTCGAGAGGCCGGACAGCGCAAGCTCCGCCACCTCACGCTCACGGGTGGTAAGGTGTGCCCAGCGCCACTTGGCGTTCTCCACCATGGCGCGCTCGTCCCTCTGCTCTCGATCCCGTTCGAGGGCCCGCTGGATGGTTTCCAGCAGCTGCGGAGCGCGAAATGGCTTCTCGATGAAGTCGAAGGCACCGTGTTTCATGCTCTCCACCGCCATCGAGATATCTCCATGGCCTGTGATGAAGATGATGGGCAGGAAAATCTGGGAATCGAGCATATGCTTCTGGAGCTGGATACCGCTCATCCCGGGCATGCGGATATCGAGCAGCAGGCAGCCGGGCATCGCCGGCTCGTAGGCCTCCAGGAAGTCCGAGGCGCTGGCGTAGTCCGCCACGGCGAGATCGACCTCTTCGAGCAGCCGGATGAGGGAGCGCCGGAGATCCTCGTCATCATCAACGACGAATACCGTGGGTTCGCACTGCATCGGCTCTAGCTCCCGCTGTCCGGCTCACTTCCTCTGTGGACGGGCAGAGTAAAGCGAAACGTCATTCCCTGCTTCGGATTCGGCTCCGCCGTCAGGAGCCCTCCGCAATGTTCGATGATCGAGCGGCTGATCGCCAACCCGACTCCGAGCCCCTCCGGTTTGGTCGTGACGAAATGTTCGAAGAGGGATTCGGCCGGCATCTCGCCGAGGCCCGGGCCCGAATCCGAAATCGAAACCTCCACCTCGCCCGTACCGTTCAGGCTCGATCGAATGTCGAGCTCAGTCTGGTCCGAACCCTGCATGGCCTCGACGGCGTTTCTGAGCAGGTTGACGAGAACCTGCTGGATCTGAACGGCATCGACGAGGACGGGGGGAAGCCCGGGGGTCAACAAAATGCGGCTGACGATACCGAGTTGCTCGAACTCGTGGCGCATGAGCGAGAGCGAATCCAGGACCAGCGCGTTGATGTCCTCGGGTGAGCGATCAATGACCCGGTCTGCGATGAAGTTGCGCATGCGTCGAACGATCTCTCCAGCACGCTCCGCCGCACCCGAAATGTGCTCGAGGTCGTCCAGGATTCGCGTGGGGTCCAGCTTGCCTGCCCGCACCGCGATGTACGCGGCGTCCGCGTAGTTTGCGATGACGGAGAGCGGCTGATTGATCTCGTGGGCGAGCCCCGACGCCAGCTCGCCCATCGTGCCCAGGCGCGAGAGGTGCGCCAGCCGCTGCTGCTCCTGTGCGTGCTCGATCTGGGCCTGTCGCCAGCTCATGCCGAGAATCGCCGTGGCCCAGATCGCAAAGAGAGAGAGGAAACGATTGGCCAGAACCATCCACTGGTCGCCACCCGGGCGCGAGAAGAAGAGGCCAAACACGGTGAGAATGGAGCACCCGATCGCAACCCAGATCGTGGCGCGAGGCTGCCGAAACCACAGGGAGACGAGCACCACCGCCACGTAGGGGACGCCCCCGGCGACGCCGAGGGGAATCGAAATATCCACCGCGCAGACGAGCGCCGCCAACACCACCACCGAAGCCACGAGAAGCGGCGAAGACTGGTCGACCTTCGCCTCGGGCGATCGTTCCACCTGCTTCGATCCCTCCGCGCCCCATCGAGATCGCTCCGGACGGGCGGGAACTGGATAGCCCATTTCGAGCGTTTTGCAGGCCCGCTGTCCCCTCGACCCCGCAGGTCGCGGGGCTGTCAGACGACTCTGCGCGAGAGGACGCCGACGCCGGAGCCGGCGACGAAGAGCCCCTGCGAATCGCTGAGTCGTTGCAGGAATCCGGGATCCGTATTCGTCTTCTCCTGGGCCTGCTCGAGCTGCGCTACCGACTGGCCATAGGACAGCCAGGACACCGTCCCGTACTGGCCGAAATCCGAGACCAGGAGCGCGACGGGCACGCCCGAGAGATTGGCAGTGTAGTCGGCCAGATCGAGGGACCACGCCATGGCCTTGGACGCCTGGGGCACGTCGATGACCGCGCTGACGACGGAGGCTGCAGCCGGCGGGCCGGTCACCTCTCCCGCGATGTGCAGGATCTTGCCGAGTCGATCCTCCGCATTGCCCACGAAGTACTCCGCACCCTGCTCGATCTTCGCAAGGTACTCGTCGGAGTCGACCAGCCCGTCCACGGACTCGAGCGACGCGGCAAAGGAATCGGTGCGGTAGGCGAACATCAGTGTCCCGAGTGGCGCACCCTGTAGCACCTGGAAGAGCGAAACCTCCAGATTCGTTTTCTGGTTTACATATTCGGTCATGGCGATGGCATGGGCCATCCCGGCGCGGACGTGCGCCGGGTTCACGACGATTCGTCGAGTGAACAAGTACATGGGATACCTCTCCTTGTTTTGAGGAAACGATCCATCATCTGCTCTCGAGCCGGCGGGGGTGGGGGTCGATCGTCTGGTTCAGTGTCGAGTATACACTACTTCAGGTCAATCGCTGAGCCATCGATTGCTCGCATACTGGATTAACTACTGATTTCGTTCTCGTAACGATCAACGAGAGGTCGACCCGCAGTTGACGTAGTTGACGAGAACCCGGCCGACGACGATTACGCAGCCCTTGGATAGCCGGAACCGAGTGGGACCGGGCCAGCTGCCCTCAGACGGACTCTTCAGGTCGAGTCATCCACGCAGCTGCCGATACGCGCGCTGGATCTCCTGGGACCTCTCGTGCGCCAGCTTCTGCAGATCCTCGCCCAGATGAGCCACCTTGTCGGGATGGTATTCCTTCATTCGCG
>CBDUYG010000311.1:0-4784 GCA_965371385.1 uncultured Myxococcales bacterium
TACGAGTAGTTCGTGTACATCTTGAAGGAAACGCTCGAAGTACCCGATTTCAGGGAATTCGGAGACTGAATGGGTACCGAAGCCAGATCGGAAGTGATGCTCAGCCGCGGACGGGACGCGAGGTCGTTGAATCGGAATTGCACATCCGCCTGCTCGAGAGCCACGTCCGTGCAGCGCTGGATATCGGCGGAGTTGCGCCCCGGGTCGTCGAGAGGCTCGCCATCGACGGTGATCCTCATGAGGTTGAGCTCCAGCGGATTCTTCGGGCTCAGCTCCCGGGTGATCGGTGTGATGTCGACGCCATCGTAGTCGTCGAGCAGGGCGAGCTCGTCGTAGACGACCTGGACCACGATCTGTGAGTTCTCGCCCTGGATGAAGCCCGCGTTGACGACATCGCTCGAGTGGAGGTAGCCCCGCCCCTCGTGCTCGGCCTGGGAATCCTCGAGTCCCAGCTGCGTCTTGATCGCTTCCATCGTCCGCCGAGCGCGGGCCGCGGATAGCCCGATGTCATCGCCATAGACGATGGCCGTTCTTCGATCGAGGCGCTCGTTGCCGGTATAGCCGACGAACCGCAGGCGCACGTTCGTCTTGTCGCCGACGTCGGACATGGCACGGCTCAGCTCCTCGGCGTATCCATCTGGGATCAGGGCCTCACCGTCTTCGACCCGCAAGGGTGCGATACGGCCCCACGCGGGATCGTGAATCTTCGTCACCAGCTCGGCGCCGGCGGCGTCCGGGCAGAGCTGCGGCTCCTCCGGAAGCTCCTGGAGCGGGTCGTCGTGCCAGAATTCCACCTCGATGCGCCGATTCAGGGCCCGTCCCCGGTCCGTCTCATTCAACGCGAGAGGGAGTGTGGCTCCTCGACCGTCACTCGCGACGGCGGGTGTGGGCAGCTCGAGGGCGCCCTGGATCGCAAGCGCAACCCGACGCGCACGAGCCCTCGATAGCGCGAGGTGCGTGCCGTAGATGCGATCGGATCGGCCCGCCAGTGGCACATCATCGGTAAACCCGATGAACTTGACCGTGACATTCTCCTTGTCCCGGAGATTGTGCAGTGCTTGCGCAACCTGTTGGATGAAGTCGTTCGTCACGCTCACAGACTGCTCGCCGTAGTGAAGCGGCGCGATGAGATTCTTGATACGGGCGCGCCGGGCATGCCCTTCGCGGAAGCGGAGCTTGCAGACAGTCTCCATTCGGCAGATCTTGATCCGCTCGATGTCCTCGGAGATGACGACATCTTCGAGGCCGACCTTCTTCCCCATCTCGTCGTACCAGACTTCCACCTCGACACGACGGTTCAGCGCTCTTCCCTCGCCGGTGGCATTGGTGGCGAGCGGCTGGGTATCACCGGCCCACGCGAAGGAGATGGATTCCGGCGGGAGCGAGAGAGCGGATTGAATGAACTCCGCGACCTCTCCGGCGCGCTCCTCGGAGAGTCCCGCGTTGTCCCCGTAGATCCCGGCGAGGTCTCCGGACAGGGGCTGGTCATCGGCGTGGCCTACGAGGTGCAGCCGAACGTTGGTCAGATGCCGCATGCCCCCCATGACGTCCCGGAGCCTTTCGATGTAGCTCGCAGGTATATCGGCGCCGCCCGATTGGAACCGGATCGCGGGAACGACGTTCTTGAGCTTCACGGTCTCGGCCTGATCAGAGAGAACCTCTCGCTCTTCCAGCCGGTCGCCCGACTCGGTCTCGAGCAGCTCCGGATCGTCGGCCCATAGCGTAAAGCTCTCATCACTCGACAGGTGTCGCTCGGCCCCTGCACCCGCCTCGATCTCGACGAAGCGCGGAGAACCGGTGAAGGGGGCGGTCAGGAACTTCCAGAGGCTGTCTCCGAGCCTTCGCACGGAGGGCCGATCGGGCGGATCGCCCCGGTGCCAGAAGATCTCGGACTCGATCGTCAGCGGGGTGTCGTCCCTGGCCTCCCATGCCTCGGCGATCCGCTCCTTGACGCTGTCGAGGCGTCGCTCCACCAGCTCTCGATCCTCGAGATCGGCCAGGTACGAGAGACGCAGGGTCGCGGGAGATTCTTCGAGCTCGCTCAGCAGCAGCTCGATCCGAGAGCTCCACTGCTCACGCATCTGCGTCGTACCGGGCTCGAATACCGCGTCCGCCAGGTCCAACCCCACGACACGGTGGATCGATGCTCCAAAGTTGAAACGCAGAGCCTTGCCCCGAGTCGCCCGCTTGACCTGTGTCTGCCGGGTCGACATCCGGTAGCCGCTGGGTAGGGTGCGGTCGTCGAGCTTGAGGATGAAGTTGGTTCCCCGTCCCTCGGGCGGTACGACGGCACAGGTGATGTGGTAACGACCATGCTCGTCCGTGGTCGCAACCAGCCCGCGCGCGGTCACCAGCCTGACACCGGAGAGGCCTGCCTCGCCCTCATCCTGGTAGCCATTGCGATCGACATCATCGAACACTCTGCCCAGGACATCGGTGCAGGCAAAGGTCGGATCGGGGATCACGCGGACGGTCGCGTTGGCGGATCCCGAGAGCGGCACGCCGCTCGATCCACTTCCGCTGTAAGCCTGAGCCCGATTGACGTACTCCCCTTCGCGCACCCCCGCTCCCACCGCGAGCAGGAGAACGACGCTTCGCTGACTCGAGGGCCCCACGACGAGTTCGCTCCAGACCAGCTCCCGGCCGTTGATCGTGGGCTCGCTGGGCTCGCCGTCGATCCGGGCAGATTTCTCGACATAGTGGAATCCCGCCGGGAAGCGGTCGACGATGCTGAGATCCGTCAGATCGACGTCGACCTGGTTCCGGACGATGATCTCGTAGGGCACGAGCTTGCCGACGCTGACGTTGACCAGAGGTGAGGTCTTGCTGATGGCCACGGTTGTGCCGAGCACCGGATCGAGCGGAATGTGGTTGTTGAAGATCTGGCTCGAGCCCGGGAGCTGACTGTCATCGAAGCTCAGATGGACGTGGTAGCTGGTGGCTGCCGAGCCGGCCGCGGCCGCAGGAGAAGGAACCAGCGCCGAAGGTTGCACCTCGCAGTACAGCGGTGTGGCGGGCACGGCATCGTTCGGACCGCCAGAACACGCGGGCACGGAGAAGGGCGCCGAGGCGTCCGAGCCGGGCGGAATGATCTGGGAGTAGCCGGCGGCGCCTGCTGAGCCCGGCTGGGTGAGTTCGATCCTGTAGCTTCCGCCGCTGGGACACCCTGGCTCGGAGAAGTTGAGATCGAATTTGTAGAAGCCGTCGCCCCGGGTGACCTGTCCCTGCTGAGCCGGATCGTCGAAGCAGGCGGCGGGCACGGGAGTGCTTCCGGTGGCATTCAACAGCGTCAACCTCGCTCCCGAGATGGGAGCTCGCACGATTGAGCCATAGACCGCGCCGTTGGGCTGGATCGGCAGGTTGAGATCCTGCAGATTGCTACCCGACGGGACCGCAATGTCGACGATTCGCTGAGGCCCGTTGGTATAGGGCGAATCCGCGGTGCCGAGCGAGGCCGTGCTCGCTCCGGCATCGGAGGCCCTGAAGCGAAGCTCGTATGCATCGCCATTGGAGTCATTCGGCTCCAGGCCGCCCAATCGGTAGCTACCGGCCGCGTCCGTGGGCACCGATTGTACGGGCTGACCGTTGCGATAGAGCGTGACGATCCAGCCGGCCAGGCGCGGCTCGCTGCCGCTGATGCTGCGATCGAAGTCGCTGTCGTGCCAGACGCTTCCGTTGATAACTCCGACCCCCGGCATGCCGCCCACCGCGAGCGAGACGCTCGCGCTCGCGGACTGCTGCGGAGCGCCCCACGTCACGACGCCGGTGTTGGTGACGGTTGTGCCCATCGCGAGACTCGAGGCGAGGGTGGCCCTGAATCGAAGAACGATTGCCTGTCCCGGCTGTAGCGAGCCTCGAGTGGCGGAGTAGTCGGCCGTGATCACCGAGCCCACGACATCCACATCGAGCGTGGATCCGTCCAGGGTCGCCGACAGGTCGACATACTCGAGCTGCCCCAGAACCGGCACATCCAGGTCGTCGCTGATCACGACGTTGAAGGCCGGCACCGCGGCAACGTTGACTACGCGCACCGTATACTCGAGCTCCGAGCCCGCCAGCGCCGCGCCGCCACCCACGACCGCGACCTGCTTCGTAATCGAGAGCTGCTCGGCATCCCCCACCACGATCACGGTGGGCTCGGGGCCCGTCGCGGGATTGCCGTCGCCATCAGTCAGGAGATTGGGCAGCTCGTTGCTGGTGACTCTCGCTTGATTACTGATGATCGCGCCCGAAATAACTCCGCCATTCACCTCCACGTCGAACTGGATCAGCGCGAACTCGCCGGCAGTGAGCGTGCCTTCCCCGGCACCGGGCAGCGGCAGGTCCGTGGAGCTGATCGCGATCCCCGCGATGAGGGGAGAGACGCCGCCGTCCAGCTGAGCGAGGGGGAGCCCGTTCAGGCGGAGAGACTCCGCCAGGTAACGGGTATTCGTCGGCACGGCATCCTGCAATATCACGCCGGATGCTGGAACGGCGCCCGTGTTGTAGACGCGGATCGTATATCGCAGACGATCGCTGGCATCGACCTGGCCAGGTGCTCCATCATCGATGAGGAGCGCGACATCCTTGGAGGCGAAGAGGAGCGGCGTGTTTCCCACGACATCCCGGGTCGGATCGTCCGCAATCGGAGTTCGCGGATCATCCGAGGGCGCGTCCGAGACGCCACCGAGGAGCGCGCTCACGAAGGCCTGATTGGAGATGACCGTTCCGTCGACGACATCGGAGTCGACGATGACGTCGAATACGAGGGTGGCGACGTTGCTCGCCGTTGTCCCGGAATCGGC
>CBDUYG010000312.1:0-4781 GCA_965371385.1 uncultured Myxococcales bacterium
TCGTGGGTATGGACGCTCTCGCCGATCACGATCGCGTCGTCGACCAGGATGCCGAGCACCAGGATGAAGGCCATCACGGTGAGCGTGCTGATCGAGATCCCGAGCGCGGGAAAGAACATCACGGCACCGAGAAGCGAGATCGGAACACCCGCCGCCACCCACATCGCGAGGCGAAAGCGCAGGAAGAGGGTGAGGACCAGGATCACGAGGATGATGCCGCTGCGCGCGTTGTCGCCGAGCGCGCTGAGGCGCGCCATGAGGTCCATCGATTCGTCGTTGAAGATCGCGAGATCGACGCCCTCGGGCAGGCTCGCCTCGAAGCCCGGAGCCCAGGCGCGAATCCCCGCGGCCATCTCGAGGATGTCCTCGTCGCCGATGCGCTGGACGTCGATCACCACGCTCGGCTTGCCGTTGAAGCGAGCGCGGGTATCGCTGTCTTCGAAGCCGTCGATGATCTGGGCGATCTCGTGCAGGCGCACGATCGTGCCGTCGTTGCGCGTGAGCACCACGATATCTTCGAACTCGCCGCCGCGGTACGCCTGGCCGACGGTGCGCAGCAGGATCTCGCCGCCCCGGGTCTTGATCGAGCCCCCCGGCAGATCGAGAGACGATGCTCGGATCGCCCCGGCCACGGACTCGAGGGTGAGCCCGTGGCGCCGCAGGACCTCCTCGGAGACCTCGATCGAGATCTCGTAGGGGCGGTCGTACTTCAGCTCCACCTGTGAGATGCCCTCGATCTCGACGATCTCGTCCCGGGCCCGCTGACCGAGGACCTTGAGGTCGCGCTCGGAGATCTCGCCCGAGATCGCGATCTGCATCACCCGGCCGCTCACCAGGAGCTTCGAGACGGTGGGCTTCTCGGCGTCCTCGGGGAAGGTATTGATGGCGTTCACCCGGTTCTCGATCTCGGCGAGCCCGGCGTCGACGTTCGAGCCGATGTTCATCTCGATCAGCACGACGCAGGAGCCCTCGAACACCATGGTATTGATGCGTTTGATATCCGATGTGCCTTCGATCTCCTCCTCGATGCGCAGGCAGATCGACTGCTCGACCTCCTCGGGAGCCGCGCCGGGATAGCGGACGGCGACCGAGATGATGTCCAGATCGATCGCCGGAAACTCTTCCTGATGAATCAGCGGAATCGCCATGAAGCCGCCCACCACCATCACCCCCATCAGCAGGTTGGCGGCGACCGGGTTCTTGACGAACCAGGCGATGATTCCGTTCACGATCCGGTTCCCTGCGCCAGCTGATGATCGTCGGGCATGGGATTGACCCGCATGCCCTCGACCACCACCTGAAGCGGCGAGAGGCAGATGCGCTCGCCCGCTGCGAGCTCGCCGCGGATCAGCACCTCGTCGCGATCCATGCGCAGCACCTCGACCTCTCGGGTGTACAGCCGATCCTCGGCATCGACGACCAGCAGGTGCGCGTTGTCGCGCATCGCGTAGCGGGGAACGACGATCACGTTCTCGGCCATGGGGCCTTCGATCTCGGCGCGCACGAAGAGCCCGACGGCGAGGGGCGGCTTCGTCGATGTGGGGTCTTTGCTGCCATAGGGATCCTCGACCCGGGCCACGACGTGAACCATCCGGCTGCGCGGATCGATCTCGCCTTCGGTGCGGACGACGCGGCCCTCCCACTCGTGCTCCCGGCCCGCGAAGCGCGCGTGCAGGCGCACCCGGGGGCCGGAATCCGCGACATCACCTCGCAGATTCAAGATCTGCAGGAAGGCGAGCTGGTGGTCGGGGACGGGGAGCCGGATCTCGGCGAAGTCGGTTGCATAGAGGGTCGCGACGGCCGCGCCCCGGCTCACGAACTGCCCGACGTCCACGCTCTCGCTGCGCACCCGCCCTTCGAAGGGCGCCATGATCTCGGTGCGTGCGAGGTCGCGCGCCGCCTGGTCGAGGGATACGCGCGCCTCCTCGACGGAGGCAGCAGCGACCGAATCGGCGCGATGCGCATTGGAGAGCTGGGAGCTGCTGACGACGTTGCGCGCCGAGAGTCCCTTGATTCGCTTCAGCTCGGACGACGCGTGCGTGTACTCGCTCCGGGCACGCGTCTGGGCGGCCTTCGCGCGGGCCAGGGCCGCCTCGTAGTCGCTCTTCTCGATTCGCAGCAGGGGCTCCTCCTTCTCGAAGAAGCCGCCGGAAACGAGCGCGGGAGAGACCCAGACCACGCGTCCCGAAACCTCGGGCACGAGCGTGCTCTCGGTTCGCGGCGCCACCGTGCCCTGGGTGCGAACCCAGAGCGGGACCGATTGCGGCTCGGCCTCCATGATGCGCACGGCCTGGATCGCGCGCTCGGGCGCCACGT
This sequence comes from uncultured Myxococcales bacterium, assembly GCA_965371385.1. GTDB lineage: Bacteria > Myxococcota_A > UBA9160 > UBA9160 > UBA4427 > CBDUYG01. The sequence goes on from CBDUYG010000312.1 coordinate 2,317, forward strand.
TCTCGACCGAGGGCGCGGTGGCGACCAGGGCGAAGGCGCCGATGGCCGCGAGGAAGAGGACGATGAAGGGAAAGAGGATTTTCTGGAGCATCAACTGGCGCCTCCCTGGGCGTGGATTTCCTGATGGCTGGCATGCAAGGTTTCGAGTGCGTGTCGCTGGGCCATTCGAGTCAGCTCCAGGACGGCCTCCGAGGCGGCGGCGCCGTCCCGGGCCTCGATCGCGCTGGCGATGCGCCGGAAGTGGGGGGCCCGCATCGCGAGGGACGGCGGGTCGTGGGGCATCTTGGATTGGATCTTGTCGAAGAAGTGGGTCTTGAGGCCGCCGCGCACGATGCGCAGCACCAGGTTGTCGGCGGCGTCGACGAAGCGGTCTCCCAGCTCTTGAATGAGATGGATGTGCTCGTGCAGATCCGAAAACTCCTGGCTGGCGAGCCGTTCGATCAGCTCGAGGATCGCAGCGCGCTGCTCGTCGTCGGCGCGCTCGGCTGCGAGCCGGGCCGCCATCGTGAAGAGAGCCGACATCACCTCGAGCACCTGGTTGACGATCACCGGGTCGGGCGGATCCTGGAGATCGAGGAGGTGCTCGACGACATCGAGGCTCGCCTCTTCGATCGGCACCACGCGGGCGCCGCCCGGGCGGATGTCGGCCAGGCCGAGCTGCTCGAGACGCTTCAGTGCCTCGCGCACCGCGCCGCGATGCACGTCGAAGCGCTCGGCGAGGTCGCGCTCCGAGGGGAGTCGCTCCCCGCTGCGGTACTGGCCGCGCAGGATTTCATCGCGCAGCTCGGCCGTGATGGCCGCGCTCCGGGAGGCGGACTGCATGTTCGTGGCTCTCCGGCGGGCGCGCTGGAGTGGGTGGTCTCTCGCTCGGTCGAGCGACCGAGCGACCGAGCTTTGCGCTCAACGGCGCTACAGCTCTTTCGACTTCTAGCTCTATCGGTTTGGTCAGTCCAAATTGGTAGGACCAAATTGGACTGACCGAATTTTAACCGAGGAATCCGAAATCGCCAGCCGCGATCGCGCTCGAAGACGAATTTCTTTTTTTATTTCGGGAATGTAGGAGCCTGCGCGGCAGAAGGCGCAGACTCCTAGCCCACTCAAATCCCAGAACCCCACCAGGCTCCGCGACTCTCGCCGTCCAGCACCTCACGAACTCGGGCCAGCAGATCCGAGGTGGTGAAAGGCTTCTGGAGAAAGCTCGCACCATCGGGGAGAGGGCCGTGCTGGGAGATCACGTCGGCCGTATAGCCCGACATGAAGAGAACGCGGCTCTCGGGATGCTTCTCCTTCACCTGCTCGGCGACCTGGTGCCCGTTCAGCTCGGGCATCACGACATCGGTGAGGATGAGGTCGATCGGATCGGTATGGGACCTCGAGATCGCCACCGCGTCGCGAGCGGTCTCACCCTCGAGCACCTGGTAGCCGCACGATTCGAGCATGTAGCGAACCAGCTGCCGGATCTCGACGTCGTCTTCACACAGGAGCACCGTCTCGTTGCCGCCCGACGGCACCGATCGTGCCCCGAGCTCCTCGGCAGCTTCGGCCCTCTCGACCGCGGGCAGCAGGATCGTAAAGCGCGTCCCCGATCCCGGGCTCGAGACCACGCGAACATGGCCTCCGCTGCCCGTCACGATGCCGTGAACCGTGGAGAGGCCGAGCCCCGTCCCCTGCCCCACCCCCTTCGTGGTGTAGAAGGGCTCGAAGATGTGCTCGAGAGTGTCCTCGTCCATCCCGACACCGTCGTCCTCGATCGTGATGCGAACGTAGGACCCGGGCTCAGGCCCGGCCTGCTCGGCAACCTCGGCGTCGCCGATCGTCGTGAGATCGCTGGTGATGCGAAGCCGCCCTCCTTCGGGCATGGCGTCGCGAGCGTTCAGGACCAGGTTGAGGATCGCCTGCTCGAGCTGCCGGCCGTCCATCAGGACATGCAGCGATTCGGTCGAGGACTCCCGGGTGAAATCGATCTCCTCGCCCATCAGCGGCCTCAACATCGGCTCGAGATCGCTGAGGGCCAACTCGACGTCGAGGACCTTGGGGGTCACGACCTCCCGCCGGCTGAAGGCGAGCAGGCCGCGCGTGATGGAGGCCGCCCACTCGGCCGCGTTCCGGATCGCATCGAGCTCGCCCATGTGTTCGTCGCCGCTCGCGCCCTCGGAAACAATCGAGCTACGCAAGACCTCGGCGTTGCCGAGGATCACGGTCAGGACATTGTTGAAATCGTGTGCAACACCGCCCGCGAGCCGACCGACGGCCTCGAGCTTCTGGGCCTGGCGCAGATCCTCCTCGAGCTCTTTGTGGGCCGTGATGTCTTCGTAGCTTCCCAGTACCCCGGTGACGTTCTCTTCGTGGTCACGGAGGGGGATCTTGCTGGTGCGCACCCAGGCGAGCCGACCATCGGGGCGATGCTGGCGCTCTTCGTAGTTGAGCTTCGCCTGACCACTCTGCATCACCTGCTGGTCATCCGC
>CBDUYG010000313.1:0-4767 GCA_965371385.1 uncultured Myxococcales bacterium
CCTCGGCGGGGGTCGCGATGGTCACGGCCCTGGTCTCGGCGCTCTCCGATCGCCCATCTCCCGGTACCGTCGCAATGACCGGCGAGATCTCCCTGCGCGGGCGCGTGCTGCCCGTCGGCGGGATCAAGGGCAAAGTGCTGGCCGCAGCCCGGGCGGGAATCGAGACCATCGTAATCCCGAAGCGCAACGAGAAGGACCTGATCGACGTTCCGGAAGACGTGCGCGACCAGCTCGACATCCGCCTCGTGAACACCGTGGATGAGGCCCTGGCGACGACCCTGACCGCCTGATTCCGGCGGCACGCTAAGCTTTCGCCGATGCGGGTGGCTCTGGCTCACGACTGGTTGACGGGGATGCGCGGAGGCGAGCGGGTGCTGCATCAGCTCGCCCTGCTCTACCCCGACGCCGACCTCTACACCCTCTTCCACGTGAAGGGGAGCACGAGTCCCGAGATCGAGCGCCTGCGCATTCACGCCAGCCCTTTGTCCCGGCTACCCGGCGTTCGCCGCTACTACCGCGCGCTGCTGCCGCTCCATCCCTGGGCGGCCAGGCGCTTCGATCTCTCACAGTACGATCTCGTCATCTCGACGAGTCACGCGGTCGCGAAGAGCGTGACGACATCGGCCCGGACTCCCCACCTCTCCTATTGCTTCACTCCCATGCGCTATGTCTGGGATCAGGCCGACGCCTATCTCGGCACCGGGATGCGCCGCCAACTGGCGACTCCCCTGGTGGAGTCCCTGCGCGACTTCGATCGGCGCACCAGTGGGCCGGAGGCGGTGACGCGATTCGTTGCCATCTCGAGCGCTGTCGAGGAGCGAATCCGCCGTGCCTATGGGAGATCCTCGACGCGAATCTTTCCGCCGGTGGATACGGACTTCTTCGTACCCTCCGGTGAGGATCCATCCGGCTTCTATCTGCTCGTCACCCCCTTCGTTCCCTACAAACGCGACGACATCGCGATCGAAGCGTTTCGCGGCTTCGGCCGTCCCCTGGTAGTCGTCGGCGACGGGCCGGGGCGGGCTCGCCTCGAGGCCCGAGCGGCTGCAAACGTCCGCTTCACCGGCCGGGTGAGCGACCTCGAGCTGCGGGACCTCTACTCCGGCTGTCGTGCGCTCCTCCATCCCCAGGACGAGGATTTCGGGATCTCCGCCGTCGAGGCGCAAGCCACCGGGCGCCCCGTGATCGCGCTGGCGAGCGGTGGCGCCCTCGACACCCTGCGCCCACATCCCGACTCGATCCCTCCCAAGGTGGACCCCGCCTCGAGCTCGTCCGTCTCGGCGATTCCTGCGTCGTCGGCGACCGGCCTGCTCTTCGAGGAAGCGTCTGTCGACGGACTCCGAGCCGCGGTTCAGCGCTTCGAAAAGATCGAGGCCGACTTCGAGCCCTCGAAGATTCGCAGCTGGGCACTCGGCTTCGGAGTCGAACGTTTTCGCGAGGAGATCCGGCGGGAGGTCGAGCTCACCCTGGCCGCAGCCCCAGGATGATTTCTCGGCCCGGAATGTTCACAGAGCTCGTCACGAGCGCGGCAAGAGTGCTCATGAATGATCGGGGTCAATAGGCGTTCGGGCTGCGGCTTCCGCGCCACAGGGTCATGAGCAGGATGCGAATATCCAGCCCAAAGGACCAGTTGCGGATGTAGTAGAGGTCGTGCTCGAGGCGCTCGTGGATCGATGACCGACCCCGCCAGCCGTGTACCTGGGCCCAGCCCGTCATGCCGGCCTTGACCTCATGGCGCTGCATGTAGCGCGGGATTTGCGAGCGGAACCCCTCGATGAAGACCGGCCGCTCGGGACGCGGACCCACCAGGCTCATATCGCCGCGCAGGACGTTCCAGAGCTGGGGCAGCTCGTCCAGGTTGGTGCGGCGCAGGAACGCGCCCAGCCGGGTGCGCCGGGCGTCGTCGGGATCGGTCCACACCGGCCCCGACTCGCGCTCGGCACCTTGAATCATCGATCGGAACTTGAGCATGCGGAAGACACGCCCGTCGAGCCCCATACGCTCCTGAATGAAGAGGACCGGCAGCCCCGACGTCAGCGCGATCCCCGCGGAAATCAAGAACATGAGCGGCGCGCTGGCAAGCAGCAGCAGGCCTCCCGCCGCGATATCAAAGCTCCGCTTGCCGACCGCGGCCCAGCCGACGAGGGGGGTCGCACGCAGATTGATCACCGGCAGCCCATCGAGGTTCTCGACGGCGCTGTGCTGCGTCATCGCATCGCTGAGATCGGGAACCAGGATCACGTTCACCGGCTCGTCGGCGAGCTCGACGAGCACCTTCTCGTGCTGGTCCGCCTCCTCCCGGGCCAGAGCCACGATGACCTGATCGATCCGCTCCTCGGGCCGCCCCATCAGTCCCTTGAGCGCGCCGTAGCTTCCGATCACGGGAACCCCGCAGACCTTCGATCCCCGAGTCCCCGCCCTGGTGAGTACCCCTCGAATGCTGAGACCCGCCTCGGGGTGCTCGTGAATCCGGTCGATGATCTCGTGGGCCGGGCGACCGCCCCCTACCACGATGACGTAACGAAGATTGAGGCCGCGTCGGCGCATGGCGTGCAACACGCCTCTCACGACAGCGCGCAAGGCGATCACGGCAGCCGGGGCGAGCACCGCGAAGCTCGCGACGACGCCGCGATCGGGCAGCGTACCTCCGACCAGGAAGCTTCCCGAGACGAAGATCAGAACCCCGAGCATGCTGGCGCGCAATACCCGCCCGGCTTCGTGAAGAACGGAGGTGGTGCGCTGGGGCTGGTAGAGCCCGTGGCCGCGAAAGAGGAGGAGCCAGAGGGGCAGGATCAGGGCCAGACTTCCAAGCTGTGAACGAGCCACGACTCCGGTCGCGGGAGAGGCAAAATCCCAGGTGGAGTGAATCCAGCCCGCGAAGAGCCAGGCGCTCGCCACGAGGAGGATATCCAGTGTCGCGTTGAGCGATCGAATGACTTCGCTGTAGCGGTAGAGCATCCCGATTCGCAGTCTGCCTGTTCAAGGGCTCATGTGAAACATACCAGCAGGCCCGACACGTTCGCTGCTAAAAAAGCCGCGCTCTTTCGTCGTCCTCGACCGACGCGCGGAACTCATCCAGGAAGTCGGGCATGGCGGCAATGACCCGGCTCCAGTTCGGGATCTGGGGCGCTCCCATTGGATCACGCACGAAGTCGAGGCCGGCCCGGCGCAGGGCCGCCGAGAAGGTCTCGACCGCGAGCTCCTCTTCGTGGCGATCGAAGCCGAGCCCGTTGAGAGCGGCGTCGTCGCTGTAGCGCGCGATCGCGTCCTGGGCCGTGCGGACATAGGCCGCGATCATGGTATTGAGGAAGCCCGCGTCGAACTCGACACCGTAGCTCGCCAGGTTCCGGATCAGCGAGCCGGCAATATCCCCGACCATGCGGTTGAGACCGAGGCGAGAGTCGGCCTCGGAGAGGGGCTGGTGCTTGTGGTCGTAGTTCTCGACCAGCTCGACCTGACAGATCCGCTTCTGCGAGCAGTTGCGATAGACCTCGGCCAGGACGCCGACCTCGAGCCCCCAATCGGAGGGGATCCGGTTCTGGCGCACGAGGTCGGTGGTCATGGAGCACTCGCCCGCCAGGGGATAGCGGAACGACTCGAGATACTCGAGCAGGGGCTGGGCACCGAGCACGGACTTCATCGAGCGAAGCAGCGGCGTCATGAAGAGACGCGAAACGCGCCCGTGCAGACGATCCGTGACCCGGCTGTAGTAGCCCTTGGCGAACTCGTAGCTCATGTTCGGGTTGGCGGTCGGATAGCAGAGGCGGGCGAGGAGCTCCGCCGAATAGTTCTTGATGTCGCAGTCGTGGATGGCGACGACCCGGGCCTTCCGGGAGGCGAGCACGTAGCCGTAGGCCATCCAGGACGCGCGTCCCTTGCCCTCGTGACCCGGATCGAGCCCCTCCTCTCGCAGACGAAGAAAGAGACGCTGGATCCGCTCTCCGGAGTTCCAGATGATGGTGGGGGGCGAGCCGTCCTGGCTCCGAACGGGGTCGAAGAGCGCACGCATCTCTTCGTATTCGTGGCGATCGGCCTCTCCCGAGAGGCTCACGACGAGCTGAGAGAGGTAGGGAACCCGGGCGAGGGTCTCGACGATGGGTTTGAGGGCGGGCCCGCGAATCTCGGAGAAGAGGGTCGGGAGCACGAGCGCGATCGGCCGCTGCTCGCTGTAGGAGACGAGATTTCGCTCCAATCGAGCGAGGTCGGGAGATCCGAGCCGGTGGAGCGTCGAGATCACCCCGGTCTGGTGAAAGTCCGCCATGGCGGAGGAACACTCGCACCCGGAGGGTGTGGGTGTCAAGCCAGCGGTGGGGAATGCCTACGATCGGAGATCAGTCGGAGTCGCTGGATTCCAACTCGGGATTCACCGACTCTTCGAGAAGGCGCAGGGCAGCCGGATCGATGTCCATGAACTCGATCCCGACCTCCATACTGATGGGATCGGTCTCGGTTGCCCAGACGACGGTTCCAATCGCCACGATGGTCTGCTTCATCACGTTGAAGGTCACGCGCAGAGTGTCGCCGAGGGCGATCTCGCAGCCCACGGCCTCGAAACGAATGCCCCCGGTGGAAACGTTCTTGCTGACCGCGAGGCGCTCCGCATTCTCGAGCTCCGCGAACGAGATCACCTGATCGGTCCCGATCCGGTGGTACTTCCTGCGGTCTGCATCGCTCTCGAGGTCGCTCAACGCCGCTTCTCCCGCCCGGGGTGCCGGGCTCTCGTCCCCCCTTGATCGGACGCCGAAGGCCCCGGCTTGAGCGCGGCCG
>CBDUYG010000314.1:0-4759 GCA_965371385.1 uncultured Myxococcales bacterium
CACGACCCACGACCCACGACCCACGACCCACGACCCACGACCCACGACCCACGACCCACGACACTGGACCCGGGACCTGGCCCAGGAATCCGAGCGCGCCCCCTCTCCCGAAAGCGATCAGCCCGCCATGTCCGACCCCAAGCCCGATCTCGACCACCTCGATCTCGATGTCCTGAAGGGCCGGATCAACGAGAAGTGGAACACCTATCCCGAGGACGTCCTGCCCGCCTGGGTGGCGGAGATGGATTTTCCCCTCGCGCCGGCCATCCGCCGGGTCCTGCAGAACGCCGTCGATCGCGAGGATGTCGGCTACCCGATCGGGCCCCGGGATACAGGTCTGCCCGAAGTCTTCGCCGAGCGCATGGAGAGTCGCTTTGGATGGCGCGTCGATCCCGCGCGCTGCGAGATCCTCACCGACGTCGTGCAGGGGCTCTACGTCGGGCTCGAGGTCTACAGCGAGCCGGGCCAGGGTGCAGTCGTCCAGACGCCGATCTACGCGCCCTTCCTCGGATCCGTTCGGGAGATGAAACGACGGCTCGTCGAGAATCGCCTGCTGGTGAGCGACGGAGGCTGGGAGATCGACTTCGACGCCCTCGAGCGCGACATCGACGACGAGACGCGAGTGCTGATGCTCTGCAGTCCTCATAATCCATCGGGCCGGGCATTCACGCACGGCGAGCTGGAGCGGCTGGCGGAGATCGCCTGCAAGCGCGACCTCGTCGTGCTCTCCGACGAGATCCACGCGGATCTCGTCTACGACGGGCGCCGCCATGTACCGATCACGAGCCTGGGAGAGGAAATCGCCCGGCGCACGGTCACCATCACCTCCGCGACCAAGGCCTTCAACATCCCGGGCCTGCGCTGCGCAATGGCTCACTTCGGCAGCGACGAGCTGCAGAAGAAGTTCAATCGCGTGCCGCGACACATCCGCGGTGGCGTCGGGCTGCTGGGTATCTACTGCACGATCGCCGCCTGGCGGGACTCCCAGCCCTGGCTCGACGAGGTCGTGCCCTACCTGCAGGCCAATCGCGACTTTCTCGGCGACTTCCTCGCAACCCACCTGCCCGAGATCGTGTGCCACCCGGCCGAGGCCACCTATCTCGCCTGGCTCGACTGCAGTGCCCTCGGCCTGCCCGGCTCTCCCGCAGCCCACATCCTGAAGACGGAGAAGCTGGCGGTCAGTGACGGCCGGGTCTTCGGCAAGGGTTTCGATCAATATGTGCGGGTCAACTTCGCGACCTCGCGCGCGATCCTGAGCGAAGTGCTCGAACGCCTCGAGAAGGCCGTGCGCAAGCACGCGGCCGAATAGACGGATCACAGGCTCGAGGGCAGATGAAGAAGCTGAGCAGAATCTCCAAGGCGGGTCCCCATGGTACCGGCGTTCGCCGCGTCGAGATGGCAGACCCTTTCCGGGCCGACCGCCGACTGCCCCTCGATATCTGGTATCCCGCCGAGCTCGACAGCGAGCAGATCGCCACCGGACCGGACGCAACGCATCCCTTTCGCGCCGAGCACGCCGCACACGTGGACGCACGACCCGCACCCGGTCGGCACCCGATGATCCTCTTCTCCCACGGCAACTCGGGGATGAGCCGACAATCGACCTTCCTCACGACCCACCTCGCAAGCTGGGGGTTCGTCGTCGCCGCACCCGACCATACCGGCAATACCTTCGAGGAGATGCTGCAAATCGAGAGCCAGGAGGAACGCAAGCGCGTTCACCTCGAGGCGAGAGAGAACCGGCCACGAGACATCACGGCGACGGCGGATTTCGTGCTCGAAGAGTCGAAGAGCGGAATCCGCGTCGATCCCGAGCGCATCGGGATGCTGGGTCACTCCTATGGCGGCTGGACGAGTCTCAAGATGCCGGGGCACGACGCGCGAGTGCGAGCCGTCTGCGGTCTGGCCCCGGCCTCGGAGCCCTTCGTGGGGCGCAAGGCCTTCGACGAAGGCGAGCTTCCCTTCTCCCCGACCCTTCCTGTTCTCCTGATCGCCGGAATCGAAGACGTGTTGGTCGACCTCGAGACCAGCGTTCGCCCGCTCTTCGATCGCCTGGCTCATCCCCGCGGACTGATCGGAATCGAGCGCAGCGATCACTTCCATTTCTGCGACTCGATTTCCCTGCTCCATCATCTTCACGAGAAGAACCCGCGGCCCAACCAGCCCCGGCCCACCTCGCCCCTGGCTGATCTTCTGCCTGAAGAGCGCATGCACGCGATCGTTCGCTCGATCGTCACACGATTCTTCCTGGGAGCATTGAACCCCGGCGAGGGCGACGCCCTCGATGGGCTCGGCGATCGGCAGCTCAGCGAACTCGACCCCGCCGTTCGCAGGCTGGACTGATCGGTACACGCCGACCATCGCGCGCCACCTACGCCACCATCTCCCGCGAAACATCGAATCCACCGGCTGCTAGCATGAACCGGTCCCACCCGGGCGGGCGCCGGGCCCAGCCAGCGCGTGCCGGCGGCGCGGATCACCCAGCTTCAGGACGAAACCCGAGATGACGACGACGGAAGTAGCGCAGGGAGGCCGGAGCCTCGTTCCTGTGGAGAAGCAGATCCTGATCGGCGCCGACGGCCTCGAGCTCCACGCCGACGCCTGGGGCTGCCCGGACGATCCGCCGGTCCTGCTCCTGCACGGCGGCGGCCAGACCCGCCACGCCTGGGCGGGGACGGGACGGGAGCTCGCCGAAGCGGGCTGGTATGCCATCTCGGTCGACATGCGCGGACACGGTGAGAGCGATTGGTGCGCCGACGGCAACTATCTCCACGACCACTTCGCGGCCGATACCCTGGCGCTGATTCGAAACTGCGATCAGCCTCCCGTCGTGGTCGGCGCATCGCTCGGCGGAATCTCGGCCATCCTGGCGATCGGTGAGCTCGCGCAGGAGCCCATCGCAAGGGCCCTCGTTCTCGTCGACATTGCGACGCGGATGGAGCCCGATGGCGTTCAACGCATCATTCAATTCATGCAGGCCCGGCCGGATGGCTTCGAGAGCCTCGAAGAGGTCGCGGATGCGATCTCAGCCTACAACCCCCACCGGCCTCGGGCGAAGAGCCTGAGCGGCCTACAGAAGAATCTTCGCCAGGGCGAGGACGGCCGCTATCGCTGGCATTGGGATCCGCGCTTCCTCGAGGGGCCCAAGAATCCCACCAACCACTCGGAATTCAAGCCCGGGCGCATGGAAGATGCGGCCCGAGGCCTGAGCGTCCCCACCCTCCTGGTGCGCGGGCGCATGAGCGATCTGCTCAGCGAGGAAGGCGCGCGGGAGTTCCTCGAGTTGGTACCCCACGCGAAGTACGTGGACGTCTCGGGAGCCGGTCATATGGTGGCGGGCGACCGCAACGATGTCTTCTCGAAGGCAGTCATCGAGTTCCTCGAGCAAGAGGTCTGAGACCGGAACCCTTCCCGCGTGAGGGGATCTCGGAATATCTCGAAGCCCGAGCGCAGCTCAGCGAACCCGGGAACGGGGCGGCGGGAACTGCTGGAGGCGAGAATGCGATCGATCTGTCCGATCCGGCTCTTCCGAGTCCTTGCGACGTGCTCGTTGGCTGTACTCCCCAGCGCCTGCCATGAGTCTGCGCCCCGCGACCCAACATCATCTTCATCATGGCCGACGACCTGGGATACGGAGACCTGGGCTCCTACGGGCAGGAGCAGATCCAGACGCCTCACCTCGACCGCCTGGCCGAGGAGGGAATCCGATTCACCCAGTTCTATGCGGGCTCGACCGTCTGCGAGCCCTCACGAGCCGTCCTGATGACGGGGCGGCATACCGGCCATATCTCGATCCGCCGCAACAACACAGCCGGACTCGCCCTGGAGGTCGTCACCCTCGCCGAGGTCCTGAAGGAGGCCGGCTATACGACGAGCCTGATCGGCAAGTGGGGGCTCGGCGGGATGAAGAACGGGCGATTCCCGACTCTGCAGGGTTTCGATGAGTTCTACGGCTACCTCGATCACGTTCACGCCCACAACTACTACCCGAGCTTCCTGATCCGGGGCCGCGAGCGCGAGTACCTCGAGAACGAAATGCCGCGAGGCCGCAATACCGGTCCCGGAGTAGCGACGAAAAAGGTCCAGTATTCCCACGATCTCTTCATCGATGAGGCGCTCGACTTCATCGACCGGGTGCACGACGGGCCCTTCTTCCTACTCCTCTCGCTCACGATCCCTCACGCGAACAACGAGGCCCGGGGCAAAGGCATGGAGGTTCCGAGCCTGGCCCCCTACGAGCAGGAGGACTGGCCGGAGGTGGAGAAGGGCCTTGCCGCGATGATCACCCGGATGGATCGCGACGTCGGCCGTATCCTGCAGCAGCTCGAGGAGCGCGGGATCGACGACGATACCATCGTGATGTTCACCTCGGACAACGGCCCGCACAACAGCGTCGGACACTGGTCGTGGACGTTCAACTCTGCCGGGGGGCTGCGCGGTTACAAGACCAAGCTCTACGAGGGCGGGATCCGCGTTCCCCTCGTAGCGCGCTGGCCGGGCCGGATCGCGGCCGGAAGTCAGAGTGACCACCTCTCCCATTTCGCCGACGTCATGCCGACCCTGGCAGAGCTGGCCGATATCGATCCGCCACCGAAGACCGATGGCTTCAGCTTCGTTCCGACCCTGGTGGGGAATCGGAGCAACAACAGGAAGCCCCCTATCTGTACTGGGAATTCGAGGCCCACAATACGAGCCAGGCGCTGCGACAAGGACACTGGAAGACCGTGCGTCCGGATCTTCTGCGTGGTCCGACCTACTT
>CBDUYG010000315.1:0-4755 GCA_965371385.1 uncultured Myxococcales bacterium
TCGCGCTGGAGCACGGCATGGCTGTCGAGGATCGCGGGGAGGCGGATCTCGGCGTCCGCGTCCGCGAGGACGAAGAGCGTCAGGAGGAGCGGTACTGCTGCGAACGCTCGCGGGCGTCGAAGGTGCGTCCGGGCGCCGGGGTGGCGGGACTCGACCCGAGCCCCGGACCACACTCGACATCCGCCTGCAACAATCACCTTCGACTCGGCTCCCGTGACCCGGCTCCTGTGACCCGGCTTCGACGACCGAGCCGCTCTCGGCCGAAAGGTCGCGTGCTGTGGCCGTGCCCCAATCCTACTCGAAAAGCTCGACGATGCGCTCGCAACGCTCGAGCCGCTCGACGCCACCGTCTTCGATGCGCCGGGCATCGGTCTCGAGATCGAGCATGCGACGGTTGACCCAGCTGGCTGCGAGATCCTCGCGTTCGGGCGAAACATCGGCCTGGAGCAGAAGCTCGGCGCCGACGATCACCGCGATCACCATGTCGGCCATGGGCCTCGAACAGAGCAGTGCGTAATTGAAATCGCTCAGCAGAGCGCCCGACGCCTCCTCGATTCGCTTGATCCCCACCCGGATTTTCTCGGCGTACTCGGCGAGCTCCGATCGCTTCAGCGAGTCGAGATCCCTGCGGATCTCATCGAAGACGATGGCGAGCGCACCCTTGCCGATCTCCTTGAGGGCGAAGCTGACCTGGATCTCCGACGTCCCCTCGTAGATGGTGGTGATGATGGCGTCGTTGTGGAGCTTGCCGACGTTCGACTCGGCCATGAATCCGACACCGCCGTGCACCTGGATCGCGGCACGGGTGATCCAGTCGGCGGACTCGGTCGCCATGTACTTGGCGAGTGGAGTGAGGAGGCGAATGCGGACGCTGTTGCGCTCGAAGATCCGCTCGAGCTCGCTGCGCTCGGCCTCGGATAGATCCTGACGCCCAGCCAGGTGGGTCTCGATTGCGTTGTTGCGGTCGATCAGGAGGAGGCAGCGATAGAGCAGGGCGCGGCTCCCCTCGAGATCGCGCACCATGCGAGAGAGCATGTTCTTCATCAGGGGCTGATCGGCGATCGCGATGCCGAACTGCTTGCGCTGGCGCGCGTAGGAGATCGCCTCGACGAGAGCCGCCTCGGCGATGCCGATCCCCTGGGCCGCGACCCCGACCCGAGCGTTGTTCATGAGGTCGAGCATGGCCTTGAAGCCCTCGCCCTTGGTTCCGATGCGATAGGCCTCAGCCGAGTCGAATCGCAGCGCCGCGGTGGGGGAGCAGTGGATGCCCATCTTGTGCTCGAGCCGCTCGACGACGACGCCGTTCACGCTGCCGTCCCGGCGCGTGCGCGGGCAGATGAAGAGGGAGAGGCCGCGGGTGCTCCCCTTCGACTCCTCGAAGGTTTCGTCGTCCCGGGCGAGCACGAGGTGGATCTCGGCGCCGCCGTTGCTGATGAAGATCTTCTGCCCATCGATGAACGAGATCTCGCCCTCGTCCCGGGCGCGGGTCACGATTCCGCCGAGGTCCGAGCCGGCCATGGACTCGGTGAGATCCATCGAGCCCAGGATCTCGCCGCTTGCGAAACGCGGTAGGAATTCCTGGCAGAGCTCCTTGGACGCGTAGCTCTGGATGTCCTCGGCGGCTCCGGTCTGCAGCCCGACGATCGTCATCAGCCCGGGGTTGGCGCGCGAGACCATCTGGATCACCAGCGTGCTCACGAAGTGGGGAAGGTCGAACCCGCCGTACTCTTCGGCGACATTCAGGCTCACGATGCCGGACTCCTTGAGGAGGTCGTAGGCATTCTGGGTCGCCTCCGGGAGGATGACCTCGCCGTCCTCGAGCCGCGCGGGCTCGTCCCAGCTCTCCCGGCAGCTCTCCTCGACACTGCTGCAGATCCCGGCCGCCGTCTCGAGCACGCCCATCAGGGCCGCGTGCTCGCTCTCGACGTCGACGTCGTCACCCTTCCGGAGGGTGAAGTAGGCCTGCCAGTCGGCCAGCCGATCCATGTAGAGGTGGATTGCAGGGTGAAGATAATTCGAAGACACGACTCTTCTCCTTTGTTGTGTCCGAGCGGCTTCGCATGCGCCTTTGAATCGATCGCAGTAAGCGAATCAAATGCCTCGTCGGATCTCCCAAGTGGGAAGTTGAAAGTTCATCCTGTACACCAGCGGTCCATTCACGCGCGAAAGCGCTTCACGGTCATGCCGAACTGCGAGGGCTTTGCGGCAGGGAGCGTCAAAGCTGCTGCAGAATCAGATCGCGAATTTGACGGCGTCGAATCTTTCCCACTCCCGAGGTCGGGATCGTTTCGACGAAGCAGATGTCCGAGGGGATCTTGAATCGAGCGAGGTGGGAGCGGCAGTGCGCCTCGAGAGCATCGGTGCTGACATCGCTGCGCCGCACCACGGCCGCGCCGACGCGCTCGCCGAGGTCGGGGTCGGGCAGGCCCGCCACCGCGACGTCGGCGACATCGGGGTGCAGTCGAAGCACCTCTTCGATCTCGCTCGGGCCGAACTTCTCGCCGCCACGGTTGATCGTGTCCGAGAGCCGATCTGCGGGATGGAAATAGCCATCGGGATCGATATGAACCCAGTCGCCCGTCGCGTTCCAGCCCTCGGCGGCGTTGAACGCGGAGCGCACGTGGAGCTCGCCTGCCTCGCCTTCGCCAACCTCCTCGCCCGTTTCGGGATCGACGAGCCTGGCCTCGACGCCGGGCAGGAGACGCCCCACCGAGCCCGCGTGGACGAGCTTTCCCGCCTCGTCGAGGACGTGGTCGTCCGGGCCGAGGGCCGTGATGGCTCCCGTGGTTTCGGTCTGGCCGTAGACGTTCGCGAAGCCGACGTGATCCGGAAATCGCCGGATCATCTCTTCCACCGTCGAAGTCGGCGCAGGGGCGGCGCCATAGCTGAGGCCCCGAAGGCTCGAGAGGTCGCTGCTGTCGAAGGCCGGGTCGTCGAGCACGCGCCGGATCATGGTGGGGACGAGGAAGGCGGCCGACACGCGATGCTCCGCCACCTTCTTCAGCCATTCGCTCGATCGGAAGCGGTGCATCACCAGCACCGTGTTTCCGCCCGCGATCGAGACGAGCATCCCCGCCAGGCCGCCGATGTGCACGGGCGGCAGGCAGAGCAGGCTGACGCCGGGGGCCCGCTCGGGGTCGAAGCCGCCCGCGAAGCCGAGAATGCGGGGGCCGAAGGTGCGATGGCTGATCGGAATCGGCTTGGGGAGCCCGGTGGTGCCGCTGGTGAGCAGGACGACGCAGGTCGTCTCGGGCCCGGGGGCCTGCATCTCGGGGATCGAGCCGGGATCCTCCGCGTCGAGCAGGTCGTCGCTTCCGAGCACCGGACGCCCCAGAGCAGCAGCGAGCTTGTCCGCGTGGGCCTCTCCTGCGATTCCGACCTGCATGCAATCCGCCAGCTCGC
Organism: uncultured Myxococcales bacterium; assembly: GCA_965371385.1. GTDB lineage: Bacteria > Myxococcota_A > UBA9160 > UBA9160 > UBA4427 > CBDUYG01. The sequence continues at coordinate 3,403 of CBDUYG010000315.1, forward strand.
ATACCTTGCGGATCTCTTCGCTCTGCAGCTCGCTGTGGATGGGCACGACGCAGGCTCCGATGCGCGCGGCGCCGAGCAGGCTCGAGAGAAAGAGCGGGCTGCAATCGTCCAGCAGGGCGACGCGCATCCCCGGCTCGATTCCCCGCTCCCGAAGGCGAGCCGCGCAATGCCGGATCGAGTGGTCGAGCTCTCCGTAGGTCATCGTCGAATCGGGAAACACGCAGGCCACGCGGTCGGGCGTCAGCTCGGCGGGGCCGCGCGTCAGCTCGGCGAGGTTGATGACATCGGCGGCCTGTGTTCGTTGTGTCACGTCGCTTCCATCTCGGATACCCGGTGGAGATTCCGACCCCGACTTCGAGCCGTGAGCCTGGTAAGGGAACCACATTCGCGAGGGGGCTGCCGAGACTCGCAGTCATGGCGACGTCGGGATTCGATGCTCCGGAAGGTTCGCTGAGAAGGAGCTTTCGGTCCACGAAGAAATTGCGGATCCTGTTGGGGCGGGCAAGCGAGGCGATCGGGAGGCGGGCAGGTCTGGATGGGTGACTTCGAGGTCGATACGCGCGTCCAGCGCGAAGAAGGCGCGGAGGGTCGCTACTCGATTCTGCTGAACGACGATTGGCGGATCTGGGGTCCGAGTGGCGGCTACCTGGCAGCCGTTGCCCTGCGTGCCGCGGGAGAAGAGGCCCGAATCAAACGACCCGTCACCTTCTCGTGTCATTATCTCTCGGTCGCGAGCTTCGACGAGCCTCTCGGGATCGACGTCGTCGTCCTGCGCCCGGGCAAGCGAGCCGAGTCGCTGCGCGTCAGCATGAGCCAGTCGGGGAAGCGGGTCCTCGAGGCGATGGTCTGGTCCGCGGTCGAGAGGCCCGGGCTCGAGCATCAGGCCATCGTGGCTCCTCCCGTCCCGCCGCCCGAAAAACTACCGAATATCTCCGAGCTCAGGGCCGAAAGGGGAATGGATGAGGAGAAGCCTCGTTATCCATTCTGGACGAACTTCGAGGAAAAGCCCCTGGATTGGGATCCACGGGACCCACCCGAGCCTCGAGAGCCCCGTCTTGCGACTTGGATTCGTTACCGACCGCGCCCGAGGCTCGAGAACCCCTTCGTCGATGCAGCACGCTCGGTGATGTTGATCGATACGATGATCTGGCCCGCAGCCTGGCGCCATCACGTGCCCGAGGGCTATTACGCGCCGAGCCTCGATGCCTCGATCTGGTTCCACGCCCAGGCCCCGGATGAGGAGTGGCTGCTTTGTGATATCGAGTCCCACGTCGGAAGGGACGGATTCATCGCGGGCACCGGGCGCGTCTGGGATCGCCACGGCCAGCTCCTGGCGAGTGGTGGCGCCCAACT
>CBDUYG010000316.1:0-4752 GCA_965371385.1 uncultured Myxococcales bacterium
CATCACCTCCCGCGCCGCCTCGAAGAGCGGCGTCGCGCCTGCCGCGAGCGGGGGAGCGGGGCAGTGAAGCTTGTGGTCGGGCGTGATCCGCAGGCCGAGATTCGAGTGGCTGAGAAGATGAACGAGACGCTGGGGATCGATGGTCGTCGCCTCCGAGACCTGGAGCACGATGTCGCCGCGGATGAGGTCCACGCTCGCGATCCCGAGCGAGCGGGCCAGGATCTTGAGCCGGATCACTTCGAATAGATTCTCGGCCTCGATCGGGAGCGCGCCGTAGCGGTCGAGCAGCTCGTCGCGGATCTGTGCGACCTCGTCGTCGTTGTGGGCGCTCGAAGCGCGCTTGTAGATGACGAGGCGCTGGCTCACGTCCGAGACGTAGGACTCGGGCAGGCGGGCCTCGACGGGCAGGCGGATCTCGGGATCGATCTCGACCTTGTGGATCTCGCCGCGCAGCTCCTCCATCGTCTCCTGGAGCATCTCCATGTAGGTTTCGTACCCGACCGCCATCAGGTTGCCCGACTGCTCGTCCCCGAGCATGTTGCCGGCGCCGCGGATCTCGAGATCCATGTTGGCGAGCCGGAAGCCGCTCCCCAGCTCGGCGAGATCTTGAATTGCGTCGAGCCTGCGTTCGGCGTCGAAGGTGAGGTGATCGACGCTCGGCACCAGGAGGTACGCATAGGCGCGGTGGGTCGAGCGCCCCACGCGCCCGCGCAGCTGGTAGAGTTGGGCGAGTCCCAGGGTGTGGGCGCGATTGATGATGATGGTGTTTGCGCGCGGAATGTCGAGCCCGCTCTCGATGATCGTGGTGCAGAGGAGTAGGTCGGCCTCGCCGTGCATGAACGAGAGCATGCGATCCTCGAGATCGCGCTCCTTCATCTGCCCGTGGGCGATCAGGAACGTCACCTCGGGGACCACACGCTGGAGCATCTCACCGATTCCCCCGATCGTCTGGACGCGGTTGTGGACGAAGAACACCTGCCCCCCGCGCTTGGTTTCGCGCAGGATCGCCTCGCGGATCAGGAGCTCGTCGTAGCGGCTCACCTGGGTGCGAATCGCGAAGCGGTCCGCCGGCGGGGTGTTGATCACCGAGAGATCACGTACGCCGGTGAAGGCCATCTGGAGCGTGCGGGGGATCGGGGTCGCGGTCAGGGTCAGGACGTCGACGGTCTTCTTGAACTGCTTGATGCGCTCCTTGTGGGTCACCCCGAAGCGCTGCTCCTCATCGACGACGAGGAGCCCGAGATCGCGAAACTGCATGCTCTTCTGTAGCAGACGATGGGTCCCGATCACGACGTCGATCTCGCCCGTCGCACAACCTTCGATGACGCCGCGCGCCTCCTTGGTGGAGCGGAATCGCGAGAGGGAGTCGACCCGGATCGGATAGCCCTCGAAGCGCTTCGTGAAGGTCTCGAGGTGCTGCTGGCAGAGCACGGTAGTCGGGACGAGTACCGCCACCTGCTTGCCATCCATTGCGCTGCGGAACGCCGCCCGCAGGGCGATCTCCGTCTTGCCGTACCCCACATCGCCGCAGACGAGTCGATCCATCGGCTTCGGGCGCTGCATGTCGCCGAGGGTGTCCTCGATCGCCGCCATCTGATCCGGCGTCTCCTCGTAGGGGAACGCGGCCTCGAACTCCTCGAAGTAGGCGTCGCGCGGGCTGAAGCCGAACCCGGGCGAGATTTCGCGCGCCGCGTGGAGGCTGAGCAGCTCGGACGCCATGTTGCGCAGGGACTTCTTGACCTTGCGCTTGGCGGCCTCCCAGGTCTGCCCCCCCAGACGGTCGATGCGGGGCGAGACGCTCTCCGCGCCGCCGAACCGCTGAACGAGATTCAAGCGGTGGACGGGCAGGAAGAGGCGATCACCCGCCAGGTACTCGATGCAGAGAAGCTCGGACTTGATGCGCCCCGCCTCGACCTCCACGAGTCCGCGATACGTCCCGATCCCGTGGTCGACGTGTACGAGGTAATCGCCGGGAGAGAGCTGCGCGAGGCCGTCGATCGCCGCGCCTTCCTGCCAGGTGCGCTTCGTGTGGTGCTTCTCGCGGGGTCCGAAGATCTCCTCTTCGGTAACGACCACCAGCCCTTCGCTCACGAGCTCGAAGCCTTCCGACAGGGACGCGACCCGCACCTCTACCCGCCCGGGTGCCGACCAGCGCCAGATTGGCCGTCGATCGTTCGCGATTCGGGGCTCGAGGCCGTATTCGATCAGGAGCGCGCGCAGGCGCTCCGCACCCGAGAGGGCCGCGCACGTGATCACGACGCGATGCCGCTCCTGCATCCAGATCGCGAGCTTGTCGATGAGGGGGGAGAGGGCGTGCTCGTGCGTGCGCGATCGCGTGAGGGCCCGGCGCAGATCGTCGTGCCCTCGCGCGTGCAGGTGGATCTCGCGCGCAGCCGAGCCCGGCTCGTGGATCGCGAGACGCTCGAGCGAGACGGGGTGACGCGCACGGATCTCGGCTGTCAGCTCTTCGGGGTCGAGCAGCAGCTCCTCCGGCCGGGCGACGCAGCGCCTGCCCTCGCGTGCGGCGTCGAAGTTTGCGTGCGCCTCCTCCCAATAGTGTTCGAGGCGCTCGTGACCCCGCGCGGGATCATCGAGCACGACGAGCGTGTCCTTCGGGAGGTAGTCGAAGACAGTCGCCTGCTCGGGCCGGATCAGCGAGGCGAGCGACTCGCCGCCGGGCGGGAGATGACCGCGCAGGAGGGAGTCGATGAAGGACTCGATGTCGCCCTCATCGCTCTCGAGCTCCATCGCGAGCTCGCGCAGATCGTCTGCGCACTCGACGATCCGCTCGCGGTCGAAGAGCACCTCGCAGGGCGGGGACGCGCTCAGCTGGAGGTGCTTCTCCTGGGAGCGCTGGCTCGCCGGGTCGAACTCGCGGATCGATTCGATCTCGTCATCGAAGAACTCCACCCGCATCGGACGCGCGAACTTCGGCGGATAGAGGTCGACGATTCCGCCGCGGACGGCAAGCTCTCCGGGCTCCTCCACCAGCGCCACCCGGGCGTAGCCCGCGCGTACGAGGCGCTCCACGAGATGGTCGCGATCGATCACCTGACCGACCTCGAGCCGCAGGCTGTGGCTCTCCATCTGCTTCCGCGACGGCAGCCGCAGCGCGAGCGCGCTCCAGGGTGCGATGACGACGGCCGCCTCCCGCTCGCTCCCCGCTTCAGCATCGAGCCAGCCGGCAAGCGTTGCCATTCGCTGGGCAACGACAAAGGGCTGGGGCGAGAAGCGCTCGTAGGGAAGGGTGTCCTGGCGGGGAAAGGTCGAGATCCGGGTCGTCTCGTCCGACTCCCCCAGCGCGAGCCGCAGATCTTCCGCGAGGGCGTCCGCGCGCTTCGATGTCGCGGTCAGGATCAGAGCTGGACGCTTGCCATGCCCGCGAACCAGCTCCGCGATCACGAGCGCGCGAGCCGCTCCCCTCAGTCCGAGCAGCCTCACGGGCTCGCTGCGCTTCCCCACCTCTCGTACGACGCTCTTCAAACTTGCGTCCGGCACCCGCAACCCTTCATCCACCGACCCGTATTCCAATGCGTCGTACGGGTTCTCATTGCAGCCCGAACGCACAACACCCCGCGCACCCTTTCATCGGGGGGGCGCCGTCGAAGGGGCGCCATCGAGGAGGGGTGTCGGGTTCATTTCGCCGGGACTCGAGAGGCTAGCAGGTTGCCCGGGATCTTCGGACCGAGCCCGGCGCACAGATCGATCGAAAGATGCGAGCGCGCCCGCGAATGCAGCCCCGCGTCTCCGCGTTATGCTTTTGCCCCATGTCCGATCCCAAGCCCCGGCGGAAGCTCCACCACATCGAAGCCTCCGAGCTGCACGCCCGCCGGGAGCGCGTCTTCCTCGTTCTTGCGGGCCTCTTCATCGGCTCGATGACGATGCTCAACATCCTCGGCGTCTCGCGCTTCATCGACTTCTCGTTCACCGTCGCGGGCATCAACATTCCCATGATGCTCGCCGTGGGAGTGCTCCCCTATCCCATCACCTTTCTCTGCACGGACTTCATCGGCGAGCTCTATGGGCGCGACCGGGCCAACACCGTGGTGTGGGTGGGGTTGCTCCTCAATGTCTGGGTCGTGGGCTTCCTGTGGTTGGGCGGCATCCTGCCGCCGGCGCCCGAGATCGACCCGGGGACGGGCCTGCCACCGACTGACGCCTACGACTTCGCGTTCTTTCGCATTCGCATGCTCACCATGGGAGCCGTGGTGGCGTCGATGATCGCGTACCTCGCCGCCCAGTTCTGCGACGTCTACCTGTTCCACTTCTGGAAGCGTCTCACCCGTGGCAAGCATCTGTGGCTGCGCAACAACGGCTCCACGATGGTGAGCCAGTTCGTCGACACGTTCGCGGTCATCACCATCACGCACTACTTCGCGCATGCGATCCCGATCGACGCGAGCCGGGAGGTCTGGCCCCAGCTCTGGGTCTTCATCGGCTCGGGCTACGTGTTCAAGCTCACCTTCGCGGCGCTCGACACCCTCCCCTTCTATCTCGGGGTCCGCTGGCTGAACGGTTTTCTCGAGGTCGATCCCGAGGCCGAGTTCGAGGAGCTGATGGGCTGATCCCGGGCCCGATGCGAGCTCCACTGAGACGGGAATCCTGCGCCGGGATGAAGATCTCGGCGACGACTCGTCGAAGGGATTTCAGCTGCGCGATCCCCCTCCTTGCCTCCCGAGTTTCCGCCGGCAAGCCTCGTGAAGGCAGGCAACCCTACCGATGATGGGATAGCTTCGGATTCCGGACGAAGAG
>CBDUYG010000317.1:0-4746 GCA_965371385.1 uncultured Myxococcales bacterium
GTTGGACAAGGAACCGGAGATCATCACCATGAACGACGACGGTCTGCCAGGCTCGCGAGTGCGTTCTCGAAGGGGAATCTCCTCGCCGAGCGTACGAGGGGCTGAGAGTCGTGGCAGCGGGCATCCGGATCTCGAGAAGGAAGAATCGTCAGTGCGGTGTCTTCATTGGCGAGGACGGGCGAGACGACTCCGGCGCGGGCTCGTTCTCGCCGTGGTGGCGTACCTCACCGCGGCCTCCGGCGTCGGCGCGGCCGAGCGTCCCAACTTCGTCGTCATCCTGGCCGACGACATGGGTTACTCGGACATTGGGAGCTTCGGGGGAGAGATCGCCACCCCCCGGCTCGATCGCCTCGCCGATGGTGGGCTCCGCTTCACGCACTTCTACAACACCGCGCGCTGCAGCCCGACCCGCGCCTCTCTTCTCACGGGTGTCTACCCTCACGAAGCGGGGATGGGCTGGCTATCCGATCACGCCTGGGGAGCACCCGGATACAGCGCGAACCTGCTCGGCGACGTCGCCACCCTGCCAGAGACCCTCGCGAAGGTCGGCTATCGAAGCTACATGAGCGGGAAGTGGCACCTCGTGGAGGACCGGGACGATCCGACCCGCCCCGGGCCCGAAGGCGCTCCTCCCAGCTGGCCTCGCTCGCGCGGATTCGATCGCTGGTACGGCACCTCGGCGGGGGCCGGGAGCTACTTCGCCCCGCGCCATCTCTTTCGCGACGAAGAGCCGATCACGGTCGAGGATCCGGACTATTACTACACGGACGCGATCAGCTCGGCGGCCGTCGATTTCCTGCGAGAGCACGCGCGCGATCATCCGGATTCGCCCTTCTTTCTTTATCTCGCCTATACGGCACCCCACTGGCCCCTGCATGCGCGCCCGGAGGACATCGAGCGCTATCGCGGCCATTACGACGCCGGCTGGGACCAGGTGCGCGCAGAGCGTCATGCGCGAATGATCGAGCTGGGGATTCTTCCTCCGGGCACGCAGCTCACGCCGCGCGATCCCGGAGTGCCCGCCTGGCAGGACGCCGAGAACCGGGAGTGGGAGGCGAGGCGCATGGAGGTCTACGCGGCCCAGGTCGATCGCATGGACCAGGGGATCGGGCAGGTGGTCGATGCCCTCAGCGAGATCGGCGCACTCGACGACACGCTCATCCTCTTCCTCTCGGACAACGGCGGCTCCAGCGAGGAGGTGATGGCGATCCAGGGCTGGAGCTCGGGTGCGACGCAGCGTGGCAACGACCCCTCGTTCATGCCCGGCGGCCGCGATACCTTCTCGAGCTATGGCCTCCCCTGGGCCAATGTCTCCAATACTCCCTTCCGCCTCTACAAGCACTTCGTGCACGAAGGTGGCGTCGCGACGCCGTTGATTGCGCACTGGCCGGCCGGGATCGAGGCCGCCGCGGGGGCGCTGAGTGAGAGTCCGGGCCATGTCGTGGACATCATGCCGACCTTGCTCGAGCTGGCTGGAGCCGAGCCCCTCGAGCATCTGCACGGGCGCGAGGTTCGGCCGATTCGCGGGGAAAGCCTGGTCCCGGTGCTGAAGGGGCAGGAGTTCGAACGCGGTCCCATCTACTTCGAGCACGAGGGCAATCGCGCCGTGAGGCACGGGCGCTGGAAGCGAGTCGCTCGCACCGAGGCGTCGAATACAGGTGCACTCGATTCGAGCTTTTTCTCCCATTCCGGCCCCTGGGAGCTATACGACCTCGAACTCGATCGCACCGAGCTTCATGACGTCGCCGGGAGCGTCGGCTCCGAGCTGGAGGCGGAGCTCGCCCTGATATGGCAGATCTGGGCCGTCGATTCCCGTGTCGAGCCATGGCCTCACGTCATCATTCGGGGCCTCGCGCTGGATGTCCTGCCGATCGTCGGGGGGATCATCGTCGGGTCCGGCGTCGTGATATTCGGCATGCGACTTCGTCGTCGGACGCGATCGAGCTCGAAGAGTTGAACCCAGCACGGGCGTCCGCGGTCTACGCATTGTCGCGCGGCGCAGGCAACACGAGTCCGGGAAGCGAGCCAGGCGAGAACGAAAGGCGAGAACGAAAGGCGAGCATCAAAGGCAAGAAGAGAAGAAGGCACGAAGGGAGCCGGGCATGAGCGACAAAGAGAGCCACCTGCTCGTCGAGAAACGCGACGGCGTGATGATCCTGACGATGAACCGGCCCGAGGCCAGGAACAGCCTCAGCCCCCAGATGCTCGTCCAGATGGCGGCGGCCTGGCACGAGTTCCGGGACACCCGCGACCTGCGCGTCGCGATCCTCACCGGCGCGGGGGACGAAGACTTCTGTGCGGGCGGGGATCTCAAGCTCACGATGCCCCTGATGACCGGCGCACGTCAGCCGCAGGACGAGTGGGACGAGAAGCTGATGGGCGATCTCCAGCAGTTCCTCGACGCGATCCTGCGCGGCTTCGACCTCTACAAGCCGATCATCGCGGCCGTCAACGGCCGGGCCCTCGGCGGCGGCACCGAGATGACGAACGCCGTCGATCTGCGCCTGGCCGCCGAGCACGCGATCTTCGGAACTCCCGAGACCCAGGTGGGCCTTCTGCCCGGCGGCGGCTCGCTGACGCGGTTGCCTCGCCAGATCCCCTACTGCAAGGCAATGGAGATGCTGATGCTCGGTGACACCTTCACGGCCCGGGAGGCCCTCGAAATGGGACTCTTGAATTACGTCGTACCTCGAGAGCAGCTGATGGACAAGGCCTTCGAGATGGCGGGACGTCTCGCCCAGAACGGCCCCCTAGCGGTGCAGAAGGTGAAGGAGGGAGTCATGCGTTCGAGTGGCCTCACTCTTGCCGAGGCCTATCAGGTGGAGAACGAGGTCTCGGCCGCCGTGATGCAGTCCAAGGACGCGCGCGAAGGGCCACGGGCTTTCAAGGAGAAGCGCAAGCCCGATTTCATCGGTGAGTAGGTGAGTAGGTGAGTAGGTGAGTAGGTGAGTAGGTGAATCGGTGATGGGCTTGCGCGGAACGGTGCCGGGCAGCTCGCCGTCGCTCAGACTTTGCCGATGGCTCCGCCATCCACGTCCAGGATCTCGGCTGTGACGAAGCGAGCTTCGTCGGACGCCAGGTAGAGCACCGCGTTGGCGACGTCCTCCGAGCGTCCATGCTGGTCGAGCATCTGGATCTGCCGGTAGAATGGCCAGAAGAGGAAGTCCTCGCCCGCCGCCTCTTCCCATTGACGGGTCAAGATACGTCCGGGGCGCACTCCATTGACCCGGATTCCGTATTCGCCCCCGCGTCCCGCCAGGTGGAGCGTGAGCCCTTCGACGGCCGCCTTGGAAGTCTGGTACGAGGCCGAGGGCTGATAGCCCATCAAATCGATCTGCTGCTTGCCGATCCCCGCAACGCCCGAGAGCGAGCTGATGTTGACGATGGCCGCCGCCTTTGATTCGATCAGATGCGGCCACGCCGCACGGCAGACGTAGAAGACGCTGTTGACGTTGAGCCGCATGATCGAATCCCAGGCGTCGTCAGGCTCGTCGGGCCACTGATGGGCCCCGGCAGTGCCTGCATTGTTCACGACGATGTCGAGGCCCCCGAAATGACTCGCGACATCCGAAATCAAGCTGCTCACCTGTGCAGCATCCGTGACGTCACACGCGAAGAAGCGCGCGTCTCCACCTTCGCCTCGAACCGCTTCTTCCACGGCGAGGCCCAGCTCTCGTCGTCGGGCGCAGAACGCCACCCGGGCGCCCTCCCGAGCGAGGCGGTGAACGGTGGCTTCGCCGATTCCCTGATTGCCGCCGGTCACGAGAGCAACACGGCCGCCGAGGCGTTCGGAGCGGGTGTTACCATTGCTCATCGGGTTGCGGTCTCCGTCTGGTTCCGGGAGGACGGTAGAGTACCATCCGCTTCGGTCTGGTACCTGGGCACCGGCCCGCCCGGCTGCCACCGAGCATCGAGGATGGTGGGGGCAGCTCGAGGCGCGTGCACTGGGGCATCGCGATTCTCTCGACCTTGACGGATGGGCTCGCACGGCGGGCGAATGGACAGCGGGCAGATGGACGAGGCATCTCGAGTCGAATGCAACGAGGTCTGACGATCCTGCTCGTGCTCGCTATCGGGCTCCTGTGCGCCGCGTGCGATCGACGAGCCGATTCGATCCGGGCGCAGCTCAGCCCCGGGGATGTCGAGCGCTTCGACGCCGGTGCTCGCATCGCGAGTGAGTGCTGGACCTGCCACGAGTTCTACACACGGAACCACAAGGTCGGGCCCGGACTGCTCGGCCTGATGGGGCGCCCTGCCGCCGGGCTTCCGGGCTTCGGCTACTCGGAGGCGCTGACGAGCTCGGGAATCGTCTGGGATCGCCGCATCCTCTCGGCCTTCCTCGCCGATCCCCAGCGGGTGGTTCCAGGAAACCGGATGGTCTCTCGCGGCGTCCCCGGTCCGGCGTCCCTCGACGCCATCACGTTCTGGATCGAGCTCGTCACCGACGAATCGCTGGAGCCGTGAGGGTGGAGCTCGCGTTCGCGAAGCTGCAGGCCGCGGGAAACGGCTACATCGCGATCGACGGTCGAGGGCTGGGGCGGGATTGGGGCCGCATCGCCCGTGCGATCTGCGACCCCCACTTCGGCGTCGGTTCCGACGGGCTCGTGGTGGCGCTCGAATCTTCCGTTGCGCCGATTCGCATGCGCATTTTCAACTCGGACGGCTCCGAGGCGGAGATCAGCGGAAACGGCCTTCGACTCTTCTGCAAGTTCGTGCTGGATCGCGGCATGGTCTCCGCGGAAGCGG
>CBDUYG010000318.1:0-4738 GCA_965371385.1 uncultured Myxococcales bacterium
AAGCTGTGGAGGACGTCGAGGGCCTCGAGCTTGTAGTGGTAGAGAGTATCGACCTTGACGTGAAGCTCGTTGATCGTCTTGATGTCGTCCGGCGTATCGAGCTGCCCGTCCGGTCCCTCGTGAACGAAGGTCCAGGCCCACTGCTGACCAATCACCTTCACCGTGGCGTCCGCCTCGGGCAGGTTCTGCTTCACGGTGTACCAGGCCACGATCGCGAAGTAGAGGATGAAGAGATCGCAGAAGAGCACCAGGAAGTGGGGAACCGTGATCCACTTCTTCTCGTGCTTCAACTCACCCGAGATGTACTCGGCGGGCTGCCCTTCCTTCTTGCGAAAGCGGAAGATCAGCCAGAAGAACACGCCTTCGCTGAGGATGAACCAGAAGCCCACCAGCCAGAAGATCAGGTCGATGATGAAATCGATATCCCCGGCATACGTCGAGATGGCGGGAAGGAAGTAGTGAATCATGCGATGCCGCCCCTAGAGAATGAAGATGAAGACGACGGCGATGAAGGTGCCGACGCCGGCGATCGAGATGTAGAAGACGCGGGAGGCCAGCTCGGCCGGTTCGTATGTTTTTGCCATGATCGAGTTCGAAGCCTCTTCCCTATGCTCTATTTGTCGTCGAGGGTCGTGATGTACGCGATCACGTCCCGCATCGCCTGATCGTCCGCGATGGTATTCGACATGGCGCGCATCAGCGCCGCGTTTATGTTATTGGGGTCGTAGCCGCGATACCCCGCCTTGAACTTGATCAGGGATTCGTAGATGTACCAGTCGTTCTGACCGCGCAGGGGCGGGGCGTTCATCGCCTGCATCCCGGCGCCGTCCGGACCGTGGCACGCGGCGCAGGTCGCGTAGACGGTCGCGCCCTTCTTGGCGTCGCCACCCACCAGGGTCGGAGCGGAGTGGGTCGGCGGCATGCTCGCCACATACTCCGCCACAGCCGAGAGATCCGCGTCCGTGGCGAGCCACTGGGACATCGGATACATCCGCAGCCCGCCGACGTCGTCGGGATGAAGGCCGCGCAGGCCGTCCCGGAACATGTTCAGCTGCGCTTCGACGTACCACAGGTCGAGCCCCGCGATCGCCGGAGCCAGCGATAGCTCCATGCCGGCGCCATCGGGGCCATGGCACTGGGCGCAGAGCCCGAAGAGTTCTTCACCCCGGGCATTGTCGCCGGCCTGAGCCGCGACCGGGGCGCCGACGATCAAGGCCGCGCATGCGGCCGCCGTGATGGTGGCGACGAGATTTCGAGTCAATGCCGTCCTCAATGTTGGAAGCTCCGCGGAGCCCGCCCGGGAGCTCTGCAAATCGTTTCGGGGGCGGCCAGCGTACCACCGATGCCATCAGGGAGCCCAGGGTGCAACGGATCGTTGCATCCACGACCGAGACCGTTGGGAACTGACCTCATGCTGGAACCCCAAGATTCTCCACGATCTGGCAGGCTTCCGCCTGCGTCGCTCCACTCCAGTCCCTCATTCTCATTCGCTGGCAGATCGACGCGACCGAATCAGCACCGGGTCCTGGGGAAATCGACATCCAAGTCGTGAGACGCAATCCGGGAGGGTTCGAACGGGGGGGCGATGTCCGCACCGATTCCCTGCGCCGACGGGGATTTAGCCAGAGTCATGAGAATCGTCAAGTGGCAGGCACTGCGGACGGATGATCGGATCAGAGTCCCTGGAGGCCGGCGATCGCGAGATCGACCAACATCGCGCCGAAGAGCACGGCGAGGTAGCCCAGGGACACCTTGAACATGCCGCGCGCCGCCTCGGTCGTCTTCTCGCGCACGACGCGAACGGCGGACATGATGAACCCCAGATTCGCCGCCAGGGCGAGCGCGACGTAGAACGAACCCACGAGGCCGAAGACGGCCGGTGTGAGGGAGACCGGAATCATGAAGATCGTGCAGCCCAGCATCCACCAGCGGGTCGGAGCGTCTCCGATCACGCTGGGGAGCATCGGGATACCGGCCGCCTCGTAGTCGTCCTTGCGATAGAGCGCGATGGCCCAGACATGGGGAGGCTGCCAGAAGAAGACAATTGCGAAGAGGGTGAGGCCCGCTGCGCCCACGCTGCCGTTGAGAGCGGCATCCGCAATGAGTGGCGAGACCGCCCCAGCAGCACCACCGACCACTACGTTCCACCAGGTGCGTGGCTTGAGCCAGACCGTGTAGACGAAGACGTAGAAGAGAATGCTGGCTGCCCCCAGACCTGCAGCCGTGGGTCCGCCGACCCAGTAGAGGAATCCCGTCGAGGCGACGCCGAGCCCAACGCCGAAGATGAGGGCGCTCTGTGGGCTGATGCGCCCGGCCGGCAGCGGGCGCTCGCGCGTCCGCTCCATCAGGGAATCCTTGTCGATCTCGATGTAGGCGTTGAGGGTATTGGCCGAAGCCGCCGCGAGCGTGATCCCGAAGAGGATCATGGCGGTCAGCGAAAACGGAGCCCAGCCCTCCCCTGCCGTCATTCCCATCACCGGTAGACCGCTGAAGAGAACCATGGGAAGCAGCCGGGGCTTGGTCAGATCGATGTAGTTGCGCACGCTCTCGGCTGTGGTCGCCGACATCGTTCACCTCGATCGGGATACTGGATCCGAAAAATCATTCTGGGCCTGAGAGCGCGATCCCAACTTCGAACTTGCATCCTCGCTCTTCCGTATCATCCGTCAATCAATCAATCATTCATTCATTCATTCATCGATTGTCAATCATGCAAGAGCTCTGCCAGATTGCCCAGAGTGTCTCGAAGAAGCTCCGGACCGCACGACCCCGGGGTTGGATTGTGGCGCATGATAGCGGCACATCTCACGAATTCCAGCTCGACGAGTATGGCGATCCCGGCTGGGGCCCGCTTCATTCTGCTCTCGTGCCGAGGCGAAGAACCGGTCTCCGGGTCGAAGATCATCCACGATCCGCTCCCGTCTGAGGCGGGTTGCCGCACCCGGGTGACAATCAGCAACCGCACGGACCGCCAGGGAAGCGATCCGCGTCGTGACGAACGAAGCACCCGGAGAGACTCCGGCGATCGATCTAAAGCTCCCTGACCAGCTCGAGTGCCGCCCCGGCCATCTCGTCTACCTGGTTCCGGATCAGCGAGGTGTCGATCTTGTCCCCCATCACGCCTTTGATGTACCGGGAGAGGACCCCCTCGACAATGGCGGCGAGCCTCCAGTATTGGAACGCGCGGTAGTAGTTCACCGAGTGGAACTCGCGCCCCGAGAGCTCGCGATAGCGCTCGGCGATCCGATCCCGGCTCCAGAAGCCCGCGATCGCGGTGGGTGAAAGCGCGGCTCCGCCGGAACCGACGTCTTCACCGATCTCGGCCCAGTTGTTGAGCAGATATCCGAGATCCGCGAGTGGGTCGCCCAGGGTCCCCAGCTCCCAATCGAGGATCGCCTGGATGCGGCCCTCCCCGTCCACCAGCATGTTGCCCAGGCGATAGTCGCCGTGAACCACGCCGGAGCCGATCTGCTCGGGAATCTCCTGGAGCAGGGCTTCATGGACCTCGTCCATCGCCGCGAGCTCGCGGGTCTTCGACTTGTCCCACTGTCCCTTCCAGCGCTTGAGCTGACGCGAGACATAGTCCTCACGCTTGGCCAGGTCGCCCAGCCCGACCTCGTCCGGATCGACGGCGTGCAGCGCGACGAGGACCCGAGCAACCTCGCCGCTGAGACGCTCTCTCGCCGCCTCGTCGAGCTCGCGCTCGGCGTCCGCCGAGCTCACGATGACGTTTCCCTCGACGTACTTCATGACGTAGAAAGGGGCATCGTTGACCTCCACGTCTTCGCAGAGCCCTATGGCCTCGGGGACCGGAACCTCGGTCGACCAGAGCGCCGAGATCAGCCGATGCTCCCTCGCCATGTCGTGGGCGGTCGCGAGCACGCTGCCCGTCGGCGGGCGACGCACGACGAAGCGGAAGCCGGCCGAATCCGTCACGAGATAGGTGAGGTTCGAGCGCCCGCCCGTGATGAGTGAGAAGTCGAGGGGCGGCTTCACATCGTCGACGTTGGCCTCGAGCCATTCGCTGACGCGATTGATCCGAATCCCCTTGACGCCGCCGCCGGCGCCTTCCTGCTCCTCGTCCGCATTCTTCTCTGACACCTGGACTCTCCCCGGATTGACCCGAGGACGAGAGTAGCCATCTCGGGAGCGCGCGGTCGAGCTTCGCCGTCGGGCAGGAAATCGGACGATTTCGTGCCGAAATGACTGGAACCCTTCGATTGCCGTGGGCTACACACAAGAAGCGTCAGCCACGAGGAGAGGAGTCTACGATGACGATCGGTCAACAGGTCGCCCAGTTCGCCCGAAGCCACATCAACCAGAAGGTCGGTCGTCGCGGTGAGTGCTTCGATCTCGCGGATCAGGCCTTGCGAGCGGCAGGCGCCGCGTCTGCTGCGGATTACGGCCAGGTCACGGCCAACGCCGATTACCAGTGGGGCCTGAGCGTCATGCTCTCGAGTGTGCGCCCCGGTGACATCGTCCAGTTCCGGAACTATCGAGTCGAGATCGACAACGAGCAGGGCGAAGGATTCGAGACCCGGGGAAATCCCAATCACACGGCCATCGTCGCCTCGGTGGGCGAGAATGGAGTGATCGAAGTCTTCGAGCAGAACGTCTACGGCGTCCGGCGAGTGAAACGCAACACGCTTTACTTCGAGAGCGGAAACGGGATCACGGTCAGCGGACGATTCACTTTCTATCGCCCGCAGCCGCGCGGTGAACAATGAGCGCGGCCTGC
>CBDUYG010000319.1:0-4736 GCA_965371385.1 uncultured Myxococcales bacterium
CGGGGAAAGAGCCGAGGGTCGAAGGAGCCCGCGTCACGCTGCGCTCCGGGATCCGCGCGCACGCAGAGATTTCAACGTCTCGAGTCCAGGATTCCTTGGAAGATAGTGAGCTTGCCCGTCGTCGGCTGAGGCTCGATCCCGGCGCGCGCGAAGAGTCCCAGGAGGGCCTCCGTAAGGGCCTCCTCGGGTTGCCCCGGCTGCAGCTCCAGCTCCACCTCGAAGCGAATGTCGTCCGCCGTGAATCGGGTCCGATCCAGCTCGAGCACGGTCTCGAACCCGGCCAGGCGAGTCCGAATCCGGGTGCGCTCGTTCTCGAAGGAACCGATCTCGTTCAAGGGCTCCGCCGCGCAGACCGCGCGAACGTCATTCGAGAGATCTCGTGCCTCGGTCGCGCTCAGATCCAGCTGATCGAGCAGCGCCACGGCTGGGCGCCCTGCTTCGAGCACGCCCAGCGCACACTCCGGCTCCAGGTCGGATTCGAGCTCGACGCGCTCGGCCAGGTGACTCGCCGCATTCGCCCTCGTCGGCCCCTTGATCGTGAGGATCCAGCTCTCCCCCTCTTCGCGAATCCGGAAACCGATCTTTCGCGACCGCAGAGCGCCCGAAGCCGTGTCGAAGAAGTGGTTCACCTGGCGAACTGGATCGTCGCGCTGCCCGCCGGCGACCTTCATCAAGGCATCGAACGCAGCCGCGTCCAGGACACCGATCTTGAGTTCGCGTTCGAGGATTGCATCGCTCATCTCGAACCTAGAATAGATAGCGCCGCATCGAGACGTTGAGCAGCAGCGCGATGGAGATGATTGCGGATAACAGGGCCGAGCCCCCGTACGAGAAGAGCGGCAGGGGCACACCGATCACCGGAGCGAGGCCGAGCACCATCGCGACGTTGATCGCCGCCGGCCAGAAGAGCGTGCCCACGAGCCCTACGGCGAGCATCGCGCCGAAGCCGTCCTTCGAGTTGCGCGCGATCCAGAGGCCCCAGAGCAGCATCGTGAGATAGAGGAGCAGGACGAAGACGCTTCCCAGGAAGCCCCACTCCTCGGCGAGCACCGAGAAGATGAAGTCCGTGTGCTGGGTGGGAAGGAATCGAAGCTGGGTCTGGGTCCCCTCCATCCATCCGCTCCCGAAGAGTCCGCCGGCACCGACGGCAATGCGCGACTGCATCGCCTGATAGCCGGACGAGAGGGGGTCACGCTCGGGATCGAGAAAATCGAGGATGCGCTGCTGCTGATAGACCTTGAGACCGAAGCTCCAGAGCGCCGCCAGGCCCGCCGCCCCGGCGACCGACAATCCGACATAGGCACGCCCGCTGAGACGCACGAAGGGCACGTACGTCATCGCCACGAGCAGGGTGAGGAGCGCAACGCCCATATCCTTCTGGGCCACGATCAGGCCAACCGGCAGGACCGCGATCAGCAGCGGGCGAGCGGCTTGACGCAGTCCCGCGGCCTTGTCCGGCGGATTGCGATGAAAGTGACGAGCCAGGGCGATGACCAGGGCAATCTTGGCGAACTCCGAAGGCTGGAAGCGGCCCTGGAAGAGCCAGGCGCGTGCTCCGCGTGTCTCCGGGGCGACCGCCAGCGTGATGGCGAGCAGGACCAGGCTTCCTCCATAGATCAACGGCGCCGCGCGCTCGACGTGCCGGTAATCGACCATCAGGATGCCGACCAGGAACGCGACGCAGAACCCGAGCATCATCCCCTGACGCCTCACGATGTCGGGCATCCCTCCCTCGACCCCCGCGTGGGTAGCCGAGAAGAGGTTTACGAAGCCGCACAGAAGCAATATCGCGCTCAGCGAGAGGAAGACCCAATCGAAGTTCTGCAGCGATCGTCGATCGATCTTCACTCGTTTTCACCTCGCATCGACGTCGGCGAATTGGCGCGCGCCGGGGGGGTCGAAGAATCGCCCGAAGCCGAGACGGCTGGATCGGGGACGACCGCAACCTGAACGAGATCGGCGTCGTGACGCGCCTCCGCCCGCTCGACGGGCCGCCGGATCGAGGGCGGCGCCGCCGCGGGCTCGGGTGTTCCGGGGGCGCTCTCCGGCTCGGCGGGCATCCGCGGATGTTTCTCGAAGTAGCGTGCCAGTACGCGTTGAGCGATCGGTGCCGCAACCGAGCCGCCTCCCGCGCCGGCGTGCTCGACCAACACCGCCACCGTGATCTCCGGATCGCGAGCAGGCGCAAAGGCGACGAAGAGCGCGTGGTCGCGATAGCGAATCGGGATCTCTTCGGGCTCCAGCCCCTCGACGAAGTCGAGGCTCACCACTTGGGTCGTGCCGCTCTTACCGGCGACCTCGACTCCCTTCACCCGCGCTCGGCCGCCGGTTCCGCGCTCGCCCTCGACGACGGCGATCAGGCCGATGCGAACCTGCTCGAGTACCTCCTTCGAGACCCCGATCTTCCGCCCCTCCGGCGTGGCCCAGCTCCGGGACTCGAGCCCATCCCAGTTCTCGATCGACTTGATCAGCACCGGTTTGTGCAGCGTCCCCCCGTTGGCGATCGCCGAGTACGAAGAAGCGAGCTGGAGGGGGGTCACGAGGTTGTACCCCTGTCCGATCGAAGCCGAGACGGTCTCCCCCTTGAGCCAGACCTCGTTCCTCGCTCGCTCCTTCCACTCCCGGGTCGGGATCAGGCCGGGCTTCTCCGAGGGCAGATCGATTCCGGTCAGGCGTCCCAACCCGAATTTCCGGGCATATTGGGCGATGCGATCGATTCCGAGCTTCACGCCGAGCTGATAGAAGTAGACGTCGCACGAGAACTTGAGGGCGTCGATGAGGTTCATGTCGCCGTGGCCACCGCGCTTCCAGCATCGGTAGATTCGGCGCCCCAGGCGGTAGTAGCCCGGGCAGAAGACCGTCTCCTCCAGTGTCACCTCTGCCTCGGAGAGGCCCGCGATCGCGACGAACGCCTTGTAGGTCGAGCCCGGGGGATACTGGCCGGAGATCGCGCGGTTGCGCAGAGGCTTCCAGGGATCGCCCACCAGCCCATCCCAGGTCTCCGAGTCGATCCCGCCCGCGAAGGAGTTCGGATCGTAGGCGGGACGCGAGACCATCGCGAGCACCTCGCCCGTACGGGGATCCATCGCCACCAACGCGCCCATCTTCGGCTTCTCCTCGGGCGTGGCAGGAAAGAAGCCCTCTTCGGCAGCCAACTGGAGATCCCAATCGAGAGTCAGGACCACCCGGCCGCCGGGCACCGGGGCGATCTCGTCGAGCGTCTCGATCTCGCGGCCCGCTACGTCGACGACCATGTTGCGACCGCCTTCGCTGCCACGCAGATGGGCCTCGAGCAAGACTTCGAGGCCCGACTGGCCCACGATCTCACCCGCGCGATAGCCCTCGAAACCCTCGGACGAAAGCTGGCGTGCCGCGATCTCGCCGATCGTTCCCAGAATGTGAGCGGCGTTCTGCTGGTAGAGATAGTCGCGTCTGGGTCGGATATCGGTCACGACTCCGGGCAGCGCGTAGCGGTGTGATTCGACCTCCGCGAAATCCTGATAGCTGAGATCCCCGCCCAGCACGACCGGCGCGAAGCGAGCGCGTCCTCGCGGAGACCCGACACGCTCCCGCAGCTCCATCGGCGGCTTCTCGAGGATGTTGCCCAGCACACCAAAGGTACGCTTCGAATCGGAGAGCTCGTTGGGGATGACCTGGACGCGATAAGCCGGGCGCGTCGTGGCCAGGACCCGGCCTTCGCGATCGACGATTTCGCCGCGCGGCGCCTCGAGGCGCAGGGTGCGGACGAAGTTGCGCTCGGAGCGGCTCAGCAGATCCGCGCCTTCGACGATCTGGAGCTGAAAGAGCCGCAGGCTGAAAATCACGAAGGCCAGGACGATCAGGGCGGCGATGATCGCGATGCGCCGCTCGACCCCTGGATCGCTGCCCGCCGATAGTCGCCCGTCGTGATAGGAGCTCCCGATCACGACACGGGCCTCCTCGGGTCGAACTCGAGGCCGCCCCGGAAGGCGTCATCACCCAGCTTGTCCCAGAGCCAATCGATGCCCCTCGCGACCAGCGGTGCGGTCAGGGCGTTGACGACCACCTGGGGCAGCAGCGCGCCGAACTCGGACCAGCGCAGCCCCTCACCCGCGCTGAAGAAGCTCGTCAAGCCGAGGAGTCCGAGGGAGTAGAGGACGGTCATCCCGGCGACGAAGACCGCGAGGGGAGCCGCGCCGCGCAGATTGAGCTGGCGGCGGGCGAGATAGGCACAGCAGAAGAGCAGGATCCGCAGCAGGGCATGGGCGCCGAAGAGCGATCCGGAGAGCAGATCCGCCGAGTAACCGAGCACGGCGGCGATCAGCATGCCGCTCGCCATTCCGCGCCACCGAAGCCCGATCGCCAGCACCGCCAGCAGGCCGAGATCCGGGCAATAGCCCCGAGGCAGAAGCGTCGCGAGCCCCCCCTGGATTCCCAGGGCGAGGATTCCGACGGCCATGAGGGCCAGGCCACGCTTCATCGGCTCATCACTCGATTCGTCTCACTTGCTCGTCCCCGGCCGCCGGCCGTCATGAGTGTGGCGGCTCGGACGCCGGACCGGCCCCGACCTCCGCCGGGAGGGTCGCCTCGGCGGGGCCGGCCTCGACCGGCTCGTTCTCGGCGGTGACGGTGCCATCGACCCCGTCGCCATAGAGGATCTCCATCGTGGGACCGCGATGGAACATCACGAAGACCTGCTCGAGTCGGCCGAAGTCGACCGCCGGATCGAGGATGGCCGTCTGCATCAGGTTTCCCTC
>CBDUYG010000320.1:0-4733 GCA_965371385.1 uncultured Myxococcales bacterium
GTTGGAACGACCGCGCGATGATATCACGACTGGTCGAGCTTCCACAGAACGCGAGAGTCGCGATCGAGGCGCCGCCCCAGACCAGCAGCAGCAACGCGAGGCCGATCGTTCGGGCGAATCGCACATCGAGAGGAGTGCAGAGGGAACTGCGAGATGCGTGGTTTCGGCCTGGGACGCTGCCTGAGGGCTGCACGGTCGGCCCCTCCTTCTCTTTCCGCTCTCTCAAGGAGTCACGATGTCAAAGGCGGGATCGAAGGTATCGAGGCTCGCGAAAAAGCCGATCAGCGCGAGGCGGCTGCCGTCGATGTCGATCGCTCCGCTCAGGAGCTTGTGTTTAAAGGTCGCTCTGCCCGTCACGATCTCGTCCCAGCTCGCGCGATCGATCTTCATCGTGGCGTCGGCGTCCTCCCGTGGCTCAGCCAACCGGTGATGCAGGACCGAGTTCTCGATCTCGACGACGTGAGTCTCGCCGATGTCCTCGAAGACGAAGTTGATCAGTGTATCCTTGCCCTCGGCCTTCGGGCCGTTCATGCGCACGGCCAGGGCGTCGAAGAAGAGACCGGTCGGCATGGCTGCGACCACCTCGACGCCCGCGCTGCCCTGGTCGATCGGGAATTCGCCGATCCCCTGTCGCAACTCCTTCGCACCCGACAGATAGAAGTCCCTCCAAGGCCCGGACTCCGCCCGGTAGCCGAGTTGGTCGTAGGTGTCGGCCAGCAGGCTTCGCGCGGAATCGTTCCCCGGCTCCGCGAAGACGAGATGGTTCAGGAGCGTGGCGACCCAGCGATACTCTCCAAGGCCATAGGCCGTCCCGGCTCGCTTCAGGATCGCTTCGGCGCCCCCCATCGCCTCGACGTAACGCGGAGCCGACTCTTCGGCGGGCAGTGGATCGAGATGGGCCGGATTGCCGTCGAACCAGCCGAAGTAGTGCTGGTAGACCGCCTTCGAGTTGTGGCGCACCGTACCGTAGTAACCGCGAACCGCGAACGTGTCGGAAAGACTCTTGGGGAGCACGAGCCGCTCTGCAATCTCAGCGGGGGTGTGGCCCAGATTGGCGAGGCGCAGGGTCTGATCGTGGATGTATTTGTAGACGTCGCGCTGCTTCTTCAGGTACTCGATGACCCGATCGTTGCCCCAGGTAGGCCAGTGATGGCTCGCGAAGATCACCTCGACGTCGCCGAAGAGGTCGATGCTCTCCTGGATGTAGTTGCTCCAGGCCAGAGCGTCCCGCACCTTGGCGCCGCGCAGGGTGTAGACATTGTGCAGGACGTGAGAAACGTTCTCGGCGCCGCAGAGGGCCTTCCAATCGGGTAGGTAGATCATCATTTCGGCCGGAGCCTCGGCGCCCGGCGTGTTCTGGAAGATCATGCGAACGCCATCGATCGTCATCTCGGTCGGGGTTTGGCTGATGATCTCGGTGGGCGGAATCAGGCCGAAGCTACCCAGGGCCGAAGCCTTGCCGAGACCCGAATCGACGTGCAGCCGCGGACCGCGACCGATCAGATAGCCGAACATGTAGCTGGCGCGGCGGGTCATCGCGGTTCCGGCCAGCACGTTCTCGCTGACCGCCTCCTCCAGGAATCCCTCGGGCGCGATGATGGGTACACCTCGCGCCAGGTCTTCCTCCGAGAGGATGCCGCGCACTCCGCCGAAGTGATCGATGTGACTGTGGGTGTAGATCAGCGCCTCGATCGGACGCTCGCCGAGATGCTCGCGCACCAGATCCATCGCGGCGCCCGCGGTCTCCTTCGTCGTCATCGCGTCGATCACGATCCAGCCATGATCCCCCTCGATGAGGGTTGTGTTCGCGAGGTCGTAGCCGCGCACCTGATAGATACGATCGCTGACCCGGAAGAGTCCGTGGATGTTGTTGAGCTGGGCCTGGCGCCAAAGGCTGGGGTTGACGCTGTCGGGCGAAACGCCGGCCTCGAACGCGAACTTCTCCAGGTTCCATACCTCGCCGCCCTCTGCATCGCGGATGATCGGATCTGCGCGTCGTGCGATCAGACCTCGCCTTGCATCCTCGAAGTCCGTCTGGTCGTCGAAGGGGAGCTGGCCCAGGACCGAGGCGTTGGCTTCGGCGGTGAACTCGCTCGCAGCGGTGTGGCCGCTGCCGTCGTCCTGGCTCGCAGGCAGGCGCCGGATGGGTCTGGATTCGTCGCCGCATCCCAGAAGCAGAGCTCCATGGGCGAGAATCCCGATGATCGCGATCGTCTGGCGAGTGATCTGGCGCATGATCTGGCCCTCCTTCCGATCTGGGTACGCCTGTCCGGGGTACGGCTCCGAGCCGTTTCGAGCGATGGAGCCCGACCGGCGCCCGCGCCATCGACCTACCCGGGCTCCCCTCAGCCCTGCGCAGATCCGAGCGGGAAATTCTCCGAGAAGTGTACAATCTATCTCATGAACCCCTCCCATGGCGAGATCGCCGGGGGAAGCAGCTGCGGTTCGAAGCCGCTTCGAAGCCCCTGGAGTGCCACGGGGCCTCTTGTTGGAGACTCGCTCCATGCACGAGCTACCCGAGCGAACGCGCACCTACCAGTCCCACCACTTCGACAGCACGCGCTGGAACTATTTCGAGACGCGCGACGACGACATCATCATCGCAACATCCTACAAGGCGGGAACGACCTGGGCCCAGGCCATCGTCGCCCACCTCCTCTTTCCAGACGGCGATTTCCCCGCTCCGCCGGCCCTGCTCTCGCCGTGGCTGGACATGCGGGTGCTGCCCCTCGAGGTGGCATTGAATGGCCTCGGGGCCCAGGAGAACCGTCGCTTCATCAAGACGCACCTGCCGCTCGACGGCCTTCCCTACGACGAGCGGCTCAAGTACCTCTATGTGACCCGCGACGCACGGGACGTCTTCATGTCGCTCTGGAACCACTACTCGACGATGACCGATGAGATCTTCACGCTGATGAACCTGCTCGGGGGGCGTGAGGGAGAGGAGTTTCCGCGGCCGCCCGACGACATCCATGACTTCTGGCACAGCTGGATGACGCGGGGCTGGTTCGAGTGGGAGAGCGACGGCTGGCCCTATTGGTCGCACCTCTACAACGTGAAGTCCTGGTGGGACTTCAAGCATCTTCCCAACATCCAGCTCATTCACTACAACGACCTGCTCGAGGATACCGAGGGCCAGATGCGCCGGATTGCGGAATTCCTCGAGATCGACGTGCCCGAGAGCGCCTGGGATGGAATCGTGAAGGCGGTCTCCTTCAAGGAGATGAAGGCGAAGGGCGAGCTCTATGCACCCGGCGGGGGGCAGTTCTGGAAGGGCGGCGCCGACACCTTCCTTCACAAGGGAACCAACGGCCGATGGCATGACGTGCTCTCGGAGGAGGATCTACGCCTCTACGATGCCGCCTGCCGGCGAACGCTCACGCCCGAGTGTCGCGCGTGGCTCGAGACCGGGGGCGGCGTCTAACTCGAGGTGCGCCACGGCAGTGCCGGGTCGACCGTGCTGCACGACCGCGGTGCCGCTACTCTCACCTGCATGAAACAACGTAAGCTGAAGTTCTGGGGCTGGGGCTTCGAGGGAGAGGGTCCGGACGCCGAGGCCACCCGCAAGATCGCAGCCGCGCTGACACGCCGCTTCGAGCTGAAGGACATCGACTTGATTCCTCCACCGCGAGTGGAGGAGCTCGAGCTTCCCGAGCCTCGCGTCGAGGCGCCCTCCACTCTGAGCAAGATGCTCACTCGAGATCCCCACGAACGAGCGCGCCACAGCTACGGACGCTCCTATCGCGACCTCGTTCGCGCACTTCGCCGCGACTTCAGTCATGCGCCGGATTGGGTCGCGTTTCCCGAGGACGAAGCCTCGGTCGGCGCTCTACTCGACTGGTGCGGCTCGAACGACATCGCCGCGATCCCCTTCGGAGGCGGCTCGAGCGTCGTGGGAGGCGTCGAGAGTCGAGTCGAGGGGAACTACAGCGGTGTCGTCTCGATCGACCTCACGCGTCTGTGCCGGGTGATCGAGATCGACCGCGTTTCGAGGGCAGCTCGAATTCAAGCGGGAATCTATGGTCCGGCCCTCGAGGATGAGCTGCGGCCGCACGGCCTGACGCTGCGCCACTTCCCCCAATCGTTCGAGTTCTCGACACTGGGGGGGTGGCTGGCTACCCGGGCAGGCGGGCACTTCGCGACCCGCTACACCCACATCGACGACTTCACTGAATCCATGCGCGTGGTCACTCCGGCGGGTGTACTCGAATCCCGCCGCCTTCCGGGATCCGGCGCCGGGCCGAGCCCCGACCGTCTCTTTCTCGGCTCCGAGGGCACCCTCGGGATCATCACCGAGGCGTGGATGCGGCTACAGGATCGTCCCAGCCATCGCGCGAGCGCGAGCATCTGGTTCCCCAGCTTCGAGCAGGCCGTCGATGCGACTCGAGCCCTCTCCCAGAGCGGACTCGAGCCGGCCAACTGCCGGCTGCTGGATCCGGGCGAAGCCCAATTCTCGGCGGGCGGCTCGGGCGAAGCAGCTCTGCTGGTGCTCGCCTTCGAATCGGCAGACCACGCCCTCGATGCCTGGATGGCCCGGGGCGTCGCGATCTGCCGGGAGCACGGCGCCACGATTTCTGAGGACGACGTGCGCACCCGGAGTGACAGCGGGGGAGCTCGTGAGGGTGGCGCAGGCGCCTGGCGCAACAGCTTCGTCAGCGCCCCCTATGCGCGCGATGCGCTGGTCGCGGCCAGCATCATCTCGGAGACCTTCGAGACCGCCGTCACCTGGGATC
>CBDUYG010000321.1:0-4732 GCA_965371385.1 uncultured Myxococcales bacterium
TGCGAGATCCCCAGCCGGGGCAGTTCGTCGCCCTCATGACCCTGGGGATGTTCCTCATGATGGCGGCTGCCTGCCTGATGTGGGCATCGAAGGACATGGCGAATCGCGCGCCGGTGATCTTCTGGCAGGGACTCGTTCGGCTGACGGCCGTCCTCTCCGTCCTCTACGCGATCCCGGCCGGCCTGTCGGAGCCCTGGGAGTACGCCCTGGTCGTCTTCGATGGAAGCATCGGTCTCACCTACGTGATCGGCATGACGCGGGTGACGGGAGTCTCCTTCGTCGCGCTGCTCCTGTGCCGAACTGCGGATGGAGTAGCCGAACCCGTTTCCCCATAGCTCCCATCCACGAGATCGGCGGCCAGGTATCGTGGGCCACGAGGTCAGCGAGGAAGAGAGGGAGCACCTGCGATCCTTCGGCTACCTTGCGGACTAGGCAGTAGTTGCCAGGCTCGTTGCTCCGGGAGCCCGAAGCGTGTGCTCGGAGCGGAGATTTTGTTGTGGGACCTGCCCACGTATGTCACGATGATTCCATCCCAGCGTAGTCGGAGAGGCCCCATTGTCGCCCGTACGTAGACGTCCAGCTCCGCGCAGGGCATTTTCCCTCACAGTCCTCGTCTCGATCGCCATTGCCGGCGCCCCGTGGTCTCCAGTGGGGCTAGACCCTGCCGCTGCGGCTGCTGCGCGTGCGGAGTCGGCGGGGTGGACTCCGGCGGAGGGCCGCGCCCCTGGCCGCCCGAACATCCTCTTCATCATGACCGATGATCAGAGTCCGGGGACGATCGGCAGCTATGGAGAGCTGCCCTGGGTCGAGACGCCTCACATCGACCGGCTCGCGAAGGAGGGGATGCGATTCACCCGAGCCTATGGGGCCCCCACCTGTGCCGTGAGCCGCGCGATGTTCCTGACGGGCCTGCAACCACACGCGATGGAGACCCTCGATCCCCTGGATCACAAGAACACGTACGACCCGTCTGTGCTCCCGTTCTGGCCCGCCGAGCTCCGAAAGGCGGGATACCGCACCGCATTGATCGGGAAGTGGCATCTCGGCGGCGATACCGGGTTCGGACGCGACTGGGACCATTCGGCCGTCTGGATCCAGCGTCTGCTGCTGGGCGGCAGACAGTGGTATTTCAATCCGCTCGTCTCCACCGATGGAAAGGCAGCCAGGCACCGAGCCGGTTATTCGACCGACCTCTACACCGACTATGCGATTCGCTTCATCAGGCGCGAACACGATCGCCCCTGGTTCATGTGGCTCAGCTTCAATGCCACCCACATGCCGGCCCTCCATCATCGTCGCCACCGGGAGAAGTACACGGACGTCCCGCTCGAGCGGCCATTGGTCCTGGCTCCCGCCGCCCACTCCATCGACTACTCCGAAGCGACGATTCGCAATTATCACCGCCTCGTCCTGGCCGTGGACGAGGGGATCGGGCGGATCCGATCGGCCCTCGCGGAGACCGGCCAGCTCGACGACACCGTCATCGTGTTCACATCGGATCAGGGATTCGGTTTCGGGGAGCACGGAGTGAAGGGCAAGCTCGCTCCCTACGACGCCAACATGCGCATCCCGCTCATCGTGCGATATCCGCCCATGGTCCCGGCCGGCTCGGTGAACGATCGCCCGATCGGGATTCTGGACCTCCCGCCCACGTTCCTGGCGCTCGCGGGCGTTTCGCTTCCCTGGAAGATGCACGGGCATGATGCCGGCGCGCTGCTCCGGAATCCCTCTGCAGCATGGGATCATCCGGTTCTCATCGAAAACTTCTACGTGAGCTTCGGATCCAGCACGGATATCGGGAGGATGGAAGGAAAGCGACTGCTGGGCGTTCCATGGTGGATCTCGTATCGTGAGGGCAGGTTCAAGTACATCCGGTCTCTCATCGACGACACGATCGAAGAGCTATACGACATGGATTCGGATCCAGGTGAGTTCTACAACCTCGCGGTCCGGCCGCAGCACGCTTCTCTTCTGGCCCGACTTCGGCAACGCACCCTGCAGGAGCTCGAGCGTACGGACGCTGTCTTTGCCGCGAACATGCCCGACCCCCGAATCGTGACCTCCTACCCGGCGACATCCTACGTGCCTCCTGCCGCGAAATGACTCCCCCCTCGGGCGGATCCCCGGCAACGCATCGAGGAGGCCTGTGCCCCTGGGCAGAGGGAGTGGACCCAGGCGCATCAGTCGGGATGTTTCAGCTCGGCTGAATCCACACCTTCGAATATCCCCGGACCGTGCTGGTGTGGACCATCTCCAGCCTGCTCTCATCGACCTCCCAACGGGGAAACCGCTTCAACGTCTCCTCGAGCGCCACCCTCGCTTCCAGCCGGGCCAGAGATGCACCGAGGCAGAAATGCACCCCATACCCCAGCGACAGGTGTTGCTGAATCTTGCGCTCGACATCGAGCCGATCGGCATCCTCGAACTCGCGCTCATCCCGGTTCGCGGACGCGGTCAGTAGCGCGATCTTCGACCCCTCCGGCACCTTCGTGCCGTAGAACTCGACATCGCGATTCACATAGCGGGCTTGAATCGGTGAGGGCGCCTCGTACCTCAAGATCTCCTCCACCGCGTTCTCGATGAGCGCGGGGTTCTTCACCAACTTCTCCCGTTCTCCCGGGTTGCCGGCCAGGAGCGTGACCGCCCAGCCGAGAAATCGAGCCACGGTTTCATTGCCTGCGCTCGAGATCAGCAGACAGAACGAGAGAAGCTCTCCGTCTTCGAGCGGCCGCTCGGGGCCATCGTGAGGCTTCAGAATGGCCTGGGTGAGATCGGTCATGACATCGTCTCTAGGGTTCCGCCGTTTCTCGGCGATCTGGCTGGACCAGTACGCGAACACATCCTGGCTGGCCGCTATCGCTACAGCGCTCGCACCCGTCTCCCCGGGCTCGCGGTGAAGGGTCTGCTCCGTCCAGATCCGGAGTTGGTCCTGATCCTCCTCTGGAACTCCGAGTAGGGAACTCACCACCATGACGGGCAGTTTTGCGCCGAACTCTGCCAGGTAATCGAACTCATCCGCACCGACCAGGGGATCCAGATAGCCGGCACAAAGCGCGCGGACACGATCCTCCAGCTCCGTCATGCGTCGCGGTGTAAAGGTTCGACCGACGAGTTTTCGAAAGGAGGTGTGTTGGGGCGGGTCCATGAAGATCATCGGGGGATTCACGAGTTTTTCGCCGATCATCTCGAGCACCGTGCTCCGGGCGGAGCTGAATGTTTCGTGGTCGAGGCTCGCTTGCACCACGTCCTTGAAACGGCTCAACGCCCAGAAGTCGTACTCATCGTTGTGGTAGATCGGAGCCTCGTCTCGCAGGCGCTTGAAGACGGGGTGCGGGTTGCTGTCCAGCTCGTAGTCATACGGGTCGTAGACCAGGGGCGAGACGTTCGACGGGGTATTCGGCAAGACGGACTCCACGTGGCAGTTTCGATGACGTTCGTATTTATATGTTGACACATGTAAAGTCAATGTCCATACTGGGCTCCCATTCTCGGGAATTTCAGGAGAGTCGAGATGACCACCCCTTTCGCCCCCGACCCGGCCGGGCTCCATTCCGGATCTCGTCGATGCCGGGTGATATGCCGGTGATACGCCGGTCTTGACCATGGACTCCTCCCCCTTCGAGCGACGCGGCCTGCGCGAGCAACAGCGCGTCGCGACCCGCGAGCGCGTCTTCGATGCGGCCATGGCCGAGTTCTGCCGGGTTGGCTTCGAAAATGCCGTCATCACCGATATCGCCCGTTCGGCAGGCGTGTCGCGCCCGAGCTTCTACGCGCACTTTCCAACTCGGGAGCACGTACTCTACGAGGCGCTCTGGCGATCGTCTCTCGAAGTGGTGCGACGCCTCGAAGGCAGTGGCGATCTGCGGGGCACTCTCGAACAGTTGGCGGAGGCGCTGATCGACGCCGAAGAGAGCGTGGGCAACCCGGCGTTGTATCGCGAGATGCTGGGCATCTTCGCTCGACGCCCGCCGGACCTGGACCTCGACACTCCGATCCCAGTGTTCGAGGTCATCAATGAACGCTTCCGCGCGGCCCGCGACCGCGGCGAGTTGCGAGCCGGACTCGATCCCGAACAGGCGGCGGTATTGTGCCTGTCCGGCGTATTCGGATATCTGCTCGGCGTCGACGTCACCCCAGACGAACGCCGTGAAGACCTGCGAACGCTCTTTGGCCTCTTTCTCGCAGACAAGGCGACCTGATTTGAGTGGCGAAGACTTCATCTACCAGCGCGAGGGCGATCTCTTCGTACCGAGCCCGTGGGCCGGCAGTCCATGGTCGCCGACTGCGCAACATGGTGGCCCCGTCAACGCGCTCCTCATGCACGGCGCCGAGGCGGCGGCTGAATCGCTTGGCATGCAGATCGCGCGTCTCACCGTCGATCTCTTCCAGCCCGTGCCCCTCGAGCCGCTCCAACTGGGTTCGGTCTTCCTCCGTCGCGGGCGCCGACTGGCTGTGGTCGAATTGAATCTCCGACGTCCCAGCAACGAGACCTCGCTCTGCAGTGCCCGGGCCGTGCTCCTGGCGCCGCGCGACGAACTCGCGCCGATGTTCCGCAACAATGCCGCCCCACTCCCCGGGCCCGAGGGCCTCGATCCGATTTCAATCATGCCCGAGGATTATCGCCGCAAGGTGCCGCCCGGTTTTCATTGGTCGCTCGAACTTCGCATGACCGGAGACGCAAGGGGCCCGATTGCCTGGATCACCACACCGCTCGATCTGATCGAGGGCGAAC
>CBDUYG010000322.1:0-4731 GCA_965371385.1 uncultured Myxococcales bacterium
CGTTCTATTTCGGAGTCGAAGTCGTGACCGGGCAGTTTGCTGCGGTCATGAACGGAACGGCCGAGGAGCACATCGCGATACACTGGCGCATCACGAGCTTTACGGTTCCGCTCCTCGCCTTTCTCGTCACCGCACAGGTGTACCACTGCCGCTGGACCTCGGAGAATCTGGATGCCCTTCGCTCGCTGCTGCGGCCAGGAGCCATCCCTTCCACCGCGCGGCCAAGCGGGGCGGCGGGGCTGGTCGGTCTCCTCTTCTTCGTGTCGCTCATCCTCGTGATTCCGATGGATGCCCGGCAATTGTTCAGCATTGAGCATTGGGTGTTCGAGCATATCTGGGAGTGGTTGACCGTTCCCGCGATCGGGTGGTGCACGGGCCAGCTCGCATACCTGCTCGTCAAGGATACGCAGGGCTTGTCGCGGCTGGCTGAACGCATCTCCGACCTCGACCTGCTCGACCTCGATCCGCTCGCCCCTTTTCTGCGTCAGGGGCAACAGAGCGCAATGTTCGTGGCGATCTTTCTCGGCCTCGCTTTCGCCCACATCACCCTTCCGAACTCCACCTTCAATTTCGTATTGATCGCCGCCGCGGCGTTGCTCGTCGCGGCCTCCAGCCTGCTCCTTCCGCTTCGAGGCATCCACCGCCGCATCGTGATCTCGAAGGGGATGAAGTTCAGCGGGATCCGGGCGCAGATGCATGAGGCCGAGAACACGATCTCTTCCCACGCCGCTTCACGGGCGGATACGGACTCCGCCGCCCTGCGGCTTCCCGCCCTGCACGCCCTCGAAGCCCGCATCGAGTCGGTTCCCGAATGGTTGATCAGCGGTTCGAGCCTCGCGCGGTCCGTGCTCTACATCTCGATCGGTCTCGGCTCCTGGCTCGGCGGTGCGATGGTCGAGAGACTGCTGGACCTGGCCCTCGCATAGCCCGATACGTCGCGAATCGAGGCCTCGAAAGCCTTCAGAGAAACTCTCCCACCTCTCTCGCGGCGCGCAAACCACTGCTAAATGCGGCTTCGACGGTCGAGGCGATGGGCGCCCAGGTCGTCGCCGAGCCCGCCCAGAAGAGCGGTGGGGTGTCATTGGCTCCGAGAAGCGCGCGAGCACCCGCACCGCCGGGCTTGATGAAGGTGTAGCCGCCGCATGAAAAGGGGTCGGTACCCCAATCGATGCGCCTGGTGTCGGTGCACAACCTGCCGGGATCGGCGTTGGGGAAGAGCCTCTTCAGATCGGCCAGGACGACATTCGATGCTTCTTCTTCGCTCAGCTTCGAGAGCCGAGCCGCTCTCGGGCCAGTTGCATAGGCGCAGAGCACCGGAACCTCTCTTCCACTCTTGTAGGAGGTCGGCCAGTAGAGGGTAACCGGGCCAGTGCCGCAGCCAATATTGGCCACCCATTTCGGCCAGAACCGCTCTTTGAAGAGTAGGAGGATCTTCACCACCGGGCCCATCTCCAGCCTGTCGAGGGCCAGCTGCTTCGACAGGGGCAGGTCCGGGGAGAACTTCACCATGCCGGATTTCAGTACACCCACCGGCAGCGTCGAAATCGCCGCCCGTGCCGAGGCCTCCTGGCCTTCCTTCGAACGAACCCGGACGCCGTCCCCGCCCCACTCGATCGCCTCGACGTCGAATTCGAGATCGATATCGAGCCCCTTTCCGATGAAGTCCGTCAGTCGGTCATATCCATCGTCTACTCGGGAATTCATGCCGGTTTCGAGATGCAGGACACCATCTTCGACCAGCCCCTGCAGGCCGATCTCATCGACCGTCCCGGGCAGGTGAGCCGTGAGGGTCATCTCTGCGAGAATTCGAGCTCGACCCCGGTATCCCTGCTGCTCGATGAATTGTCGGGCCGAGACATCCGGAGGGCGAACCTTCCCGATCTTCTGGAGGATCGTGAAGGTCGGCCAGACTCCCGGATGAGCGATGATCCAAGGCAGCCAGCGGGTTCCGCCACCGACGTTGAACATCGTATCCTTCATCAGCGGGCAGGGGCGCGTCGCCAGGCCGGCCGCCCTGACGTCCGGCCAGATGGCAGCGCCCGTGCCGTGCACGAACTCGGCCCCGCCCTCGATCGGTTCATCACAGAAGTCCCGGATCGACTGGACCCGGCCACCGGTTCTCGACCGCCCCTCGACCACCTTCACGGAAAGACCCTGCTTGGCGATCTCTCGCGCGGCAGTGACCCCGGCCATGCCGGCTCCGATTACGATTACGTCCGTCATTTTCATTCCTCCTCAGGAGTCGAACTGATTCGACTGCGTTCATCCAGCCAGTCACCGATGATGGGAAAGACCTCGTCCGGCGAAGCTTTGCCCGCGAGCAGATCGTCGTGCCCGAAGTCGACACTGAATCCATCCTCGACACCGGCCCGAACGAAGGTCTTGTCTGCGCTGCCGAGCGCCCTGAATGTTTCACTCACGCACTCGGGTGGACGCTGCAGGTCTTTCGCCGCCGCGAAGACCAGGATCGGGAGCTGCACCTCACCCAGCCTGTCCGAGTAGAGGACAGAGCCGCTTCGATTTCGCATACATCGCTCGTCGATCCAGCTCTTGAATTGTTCGACCAGGTCAGTGGCCTCGTCGGGGATCCCATTGCGGAAGTAGCGGGCGGGTACGGCCGGATCGGTGTTGCAGCTGCGAAAGCTGCTCTCGAGCTGGGGCGATCGACCGTAGGAGAGGATGGGGCCGGCCAGCCTCGACCCCGCACGAAACGGGACCCGGCCCCGCCAGCTCGCTCGAGGCGCGGCCGTCACCCCCGGAACCATGGCATCGTTCGAGGTCAGCGCAGGCGAGCCGAACGTAACCCCACCTCGAACCTTTCCGGCCAGCCCGAGCACACTCGCGGCATAGAGAGCCTGCCCGCTCATCTCCATTCCCAGCCAGAACACCTGCTCTGCGCCGGAGAGTTGACAGACCCTCGAAACGGCTGTCGGAACGTCGATCTCTGCGAAGTCATCGAAGCTCCACTGAAGCGAACGCGCGGGGCCGGAGTCCGGCCAGCTCTCGCCCCTCCCGCGGAGATCCACGAGCCAGGTATCGAAGCCCCGTGCCGCCAGATACCGCGCGAGGGAGTAGTCCGGATGCAGGTCGTAGATCAGATGGGTCCCCGCCATTCCGTGTCCACAGACGATGGGAAAGGGCTTCGCCTCTCCTTGCGCGCGATAACGGTAGAGCGCGAGGTTCCAGCCGTCGGGAGTGCGGGCGATGTGCTGCTCGTCATGCGTCGTCGACCAGTCGAACCGGCGATACCAGCGCCCACCACTCATGACCGTGGCCGCAATGGCTCCCTTCATCGACGTCACGGACGTGATATCAGACGCCATCCGCCACATCCCTGCGCGCTTTCTCGCGGGCCCGCTCGATCACTTCGCGGGGCACCGGCTCCATCCTCGCCATTCCGGCCTGCAGCACCGCCGGCGCCAGCAACCTCAGGATCCGCGCCGAAACGAGCTGCAAATTCCGTTTCGGCGCCGTCACTTCGCGTCGTCGTTTCTCGATGACCTCGAAAATCGCATCCACCACGACTCGCGGGGGATACTTGGGGCCGTCGTAGGCCACCGGCTCATCTTCCTTGTCCCAGATCTCGGTATCGATCGGGCCCGGGTTGACGATGGCCGCGTGGATGTTCGAGCCCGCCAGGTCGTTCCAGAGCCCCTCGGTGAAGCTGTTCATCGCCGCTTTCGATGCGGCGTAGATGGCCTCGCGCGGCGGCGCGACCTTGGCTGCAAAGGACGATACGTTGACGATGAAGCCGCCTTCTTGAATCAGCATATGAGGAATGGCCGCCAGACTCGTGGTGACGGCCGACAGGAAGTTCACACGCATGACGTGCTCGGCTTCATCCGCGGACATATGGTAGATCTGCTTGTGCTTGGAGATGCCCGCGTTGTTGACGAGGATGTCGATACGACCCAGGCGTCGCACCGTCTCCCGCACGACCTCCTCGGCAAAGCCCTGGTCGCCCAGATCTCCCGCCAGGTAGAAGGAATCGGGCGACACACGCTGAAGCTCCGCGACGAGCTCCTTCAGATGGCCCTCCCTGCGGGCGACGGCGACCACGATCGCCCCGCGTTCGGCAAACGTCCGCGCCGCCTCGTTCCCGATGCCCGAAGAGGCGCCGGTCACGACTACCACCTTGTTTCGATATTCCATCAGTCCACTCCCCTCCCTTCACTCATGGATGCGCCGGCTCGGATTCCGTCATCGAATATCAACCCCCGCCTTCTTGACGGCCGCCAGCTTGATACGCCCGACCATTCTTCCCATCCATTGGGGGAAGAGCGTGTTCAGGATGATCGGGCCCTTCATGTGAGAGGGAATCACGGCTTCGATTCTTCCCTTCGCGAGCGCGTGCAGGGTTCGCCGCGCGAATTCATCTGCCTCGATGAACGACCCCGCCGACTCGGGCATTCGCGCCATGATCTCGGGGGTGAACATCTCGGTGCGAACCAGGGTTGGAAACACGCACAGAACCTGAATCCCCATGGGAGCCAACTCCTGGGCGAGCCCCTCCGAGAGCCCCGTGACGGCGAATTTGCTCGCCGAGTACGCAACCTCGTCCGCCTGCCCGACCCGACCGGCAAAGGAAGAGACGTTGATGATCCAGCCCTGCCGCCGTTCCCGCATGGCCGGCAGGACTTCCTTGATCCAGTGCACGGTCCCCATATAGTTCGTGAGCATCATGTCCTGGATGTCCGCCGGGTCGTGATCGACGAAGAGGATGTGACGAGC
>CBDUYG010000323.1:0-4723 GCA_965371385.1 uncultured Myxococcales bacterium
TTGACGGTCTGCGGGCGGGCGGTGCCGTCGGCGTGGACGATCGAGGGGACCTGCTCCCGTCGCTCGGGCTTGATCTCGAAGGTCAGGACCATGAAGGGAGATTCGGACGCGTTCTCGAGGAAGTCTCCTTTCGCTTCGTCGAGGAGTGAGGGACAGAAGGGACGCCATCGCTCGCGAAACTTGATCTCCTCGTTCACCTTGTCGTCCATACCCGGAATCGTCGGGTTGGCGAGGATGCTGCGGTTGCCGAGGGCCCGGGGCCCCGCCTCCATCCGTCCCTGGAACCAGCCGATGATCCGGCCATCCGCGATCTCCTGGGCCGTCTCGGCCTCGATCTCATCGCTGTGCTGATAATCCAGGCCCGCCTCCTCGAGGGCGGCCTCGATCCGATCCGCGCCGTACTCGGGGCCGTAGTAGGTGTGCTCCATCTTCCACTTCGACTCGTGACCGAGGCGAGCGTAGAGCTCGAGAGCTGCGCCGAGAGCGACCCCCGCGTCGTTCGCGATGGGTTGGACGAAGAGCCGGTCCGCCAGACCGCTCTTCAGGATCTCTCCGTTGTTCTTGCAGTTGAGCGCCACGCCACCCGCCAGGCAGAGATTGCGGCTGCCGGTCTTCCCGATCGCGTGAGCGACCAGGTGACGGGAGATGTCCTCGAGTCGCTTCTGCAGCGAGGCTGCGATGTTCTTGTGCCGGTCCGTGACGGGCTGGTCGTCGTCCAGGCGGCGCGGACCGAGGAGCTTCTCGAGCGCGTTCACCTTGAATCGACGTCGGGTGAAGGAGTAGCGGTAGAAGTACTCGGGGTCGAGCTCGTAGCCCCCGGGCGTGATCTTCATGATCGAGCTGAGGTCGTGCTCAGGCTCGCCATAGGAAGCCAGTCCCATCACCTTGTACTCGTCGTTGTTGGGCATGAAGCCCAGGTACTCGGTGAATTCGCTGTAGGCTCGGCCCAGGGAGTGAGGGACCTCGATCTCTTCGAGGGTCTCGATTTCGTTTCCACTTCCGTGGCCGATGTAGGTCGCGGTCGTCTCTCCTGCCCCATCGAAGTTCACCAGCGTGGCCTCGTCGAAGCCGGAGCAGCGGAAGCTGCTGGCCGCGTGGCAGCGATGATGATGGATGCAGGTGACCGGGGGGATCGGCTCGCCGAAATGCACCTTCAACGCGCGCTTCAGACCGCCGAAGACCGCCTCGACCAGGTCGATCGCGATCACGCCGGCGGGATAGCCGGAACCAAAGAAGAGCCCATTCGAGACGTAGCGGGTAAATCGGCTGGTCGCGATCCCGGCCGGACTCATCCAGCCATACGCAACGTGGTCGACCTCGGCCATCGAGATACCGGCCGTCTCGAGGCAGTACTGAATCGAGTGAAAGGGAAAGCCGCCGAACTGCTTGATGTGCGTGAAGCGCTCCTCCTCGACGAACGCGAGGAGTTCGCCGTCCTTCAGGATGCAAGCGGCGGAGTTGTGCATCCCGCCCAACTTGCGAAAGAAACCGTCGCGAAGCGTACTTCCGTTGATGCCCAGGATGTACATTGCAGCGCGCCTCGCTCAGTCTCCGGCTTCGCGAGCCGGCCCCATGCGGCGGGCCGGGTTCCCGGCATAGACGCCGGGCTCCTCGATGTCCCGGGTCACCACCGAGCCGGCGCCGATGACGACGTCGTCGCAGATGCGCACCGGGAGCAGGGTCGTGTTGCTCCCGATCGAGACCCGATCACCGATGATGGTCGACTCCCAGGACTCGGACTCCCAGCTGGCACCACCGGCTGAGAATCGATCGTTGATGGTCATGACTCCGTGCCCCACGAAACAATCCTCGCCGATGCGCACCATCTCGCAGATGAAGCTGTGGGACTGGATCCGCGTCCGCGCACCGATGACGACATCCCGCTGAATCTCCACGAAGGGACCAACGAAGCAACCATCACCGAGGCGGCAGCCGTAGAGGTTCGCCGGCCTCACCACCTTGACCCCATCTCCAAACTCGACATCGACGACCCGGGCGTCGAAGTACTGAACCTCGCCCATGCATGAGCCTCCCGGCGGGGGACGGTACCGCAATCCGAAGCGGGCTGCGGCTCTGGGCGTTCCCCGGCGTATCGGGGTGGTGATACAATTCCTCCATGTCCTCCATGCGCAGAGTGGATCCATACCCGGAAGAGACCGGCACCGCCTCGCTGGACGGCGCAGCTGATCGGGTGGTCGATCAAGTGACACGTCGCGTGGTGCCTCGCGTGACACGTCGCGTGGGTCGTCACGTGGCGCACCGCGTGGTACCTCGCCCGAGCCCGAGCCCGAGCCCGAAGACGACGAGCGCATCGACGCGATGAAGGCACCGCGCATCTCCATCGCCATGACGACGTGTGACGGCGGCCCCTACGTCGTCGAGCAGCTGCAGAGCTTCGTCCGACAGAGCATTCCGCCCGACGAGCTGGTGGTCTGCGATGACGTATCGAGCGACGACACGATCGACAAGCTGCGCGCCTTCGCCGACTCCGCCCCCTTCGAGGTGCGCGTGGAGTGCAACCCCAGGAACCTCACCACGACACCCAACTTCGAAAAGTCCGTATCGCTCTGCACTGGAGACATCATCTTTCTCGCCGATCAGGACGACGTATGGCGGCCGGAGAAGATCCGCACCCTCAGCGAAGTCTTGATCGAGCACCCCGAGACCGGCGCCGTCTTCAGCAACGGACGCGTGGTCGACGAGAACCTCGAGCCTCTCGGGTACACGCTCTGGGACTCGCTCTGGTTCACGAAGGCCGAGCGCGAGTGTGTGCGCAGGGGTGAGGCCAGCCGGGTCTTCGTCAAACACGTGGTGGCCGCAGGGACTACCCTGGCCTTCCGCTCGAAATACAAGGGCGTCTACCTCCCCTTTCCGATCCTGCGCGACTGCCATGACGCCTGGCTCAGCTTCACGATCTCGGGCTTGTCCCGGGTGCGCATCGTCGAGCAGGATCTGATCGACTACCGCCTGCATGGCGAGAATCAATTCGGGCTGCAGCGCTTCAATCTTCGCGAGCAGCTCGCCAAGGCGCGCGAGCAGCTCGAGATCGGGGCGTTTCGGCACAACGTGGAGTTCTTCACGGCGGCACGCAGGGCGATGGGGCGGGCTCCCGAGCTTGGCTTCGAGCCCGTCGCAGAGACCCTGGCGCTGGCTGAGGGAAAGATCGCCCACGCGACCGCACGAGACGAGATGGCTTCGAGCCTGGTGGCGAGGATCTCTGCGATCGCGAAGGAGACCCTCAACGGGGGGTACTGGCGCTACTCCTACGGGCTCAAGAGCATCGCGCAGGATCTGCTGCTGCGCTGAGAGCCTACTGGCCCGCCGGTGCCTCGCTCGGTCCGGGGCGCTCCCGCAACCGGCCGGAAAATCGCTGAGCCCCTTGGCGGGGGAAACTCGCACGCAGGCCTCGTACTGAGGCGGCCCTAGCTGGCCGAGGCAGGTACGACTCATGTAGTGTAGCTGCGACTTCGGATGACCCACGGGAAGAGGAGGAAGTCCATGCGCATCATACGCTGGATCGGGATCGCCATCGCGATCCTGCTCGGGCTCATGCTGATCGTTGGCATTGCGGCTCGGTTCTCCGACGGCCCCCTGGCCATCGTGGCCGGCGGCCCGCTGGTGAGCGGCGAGCTGGTGAGCGGAAGCGAGCCCGACTGGCGCTTCGTCCGGGACATCCCGACCATCGAGCTGCAGCTGCTCGAGCCACCTCGATCGCGAACGACCTGGATCCTCGAGAATGAGGGTCGGATCTACATTCCCTGCGGATACCTCGACAGCCCGCTCGGCCGTATCTGGAAGAAGTGGCCCATTGAGGCGGAGAAGGACGGCAGAGCCATCCTGCGCGTCGACGGCAAGCGATACGAGAGGCAGCTCGTACGCGTGAAGGATCCCGCGACGTACGACCTGCTTGCAAATCAGATCCAGCAGAAATACCAGGTGGAGATGGCCGGCGCGTCCGTCGACGGGGACGCCCTGTGGATCTTCGAGCTGGCCCCGCGACCGGAAGCAACATGAAGAACCTCTTCGATCTGAGCGGCAAGGTTGCGATCATCACCGGTTCGACCAGGGGCATCGGCAAGGCGATCGCCGAAGCGTATGCGGCCCATGGTGCGAAGGTCGTCATATCGAGCCGTAAAGCCGATGTATGCGAAGACGTCGCCAAAGCGATCCGCGCCGACGGAGGCGAGGCGGTCGCGATTCCGTGCAACGTATCCCACAAGGAGCAGCTCGAGGAGCTGGTTGCGAAGACTCGCAGCGAGCTGGGTGCGATCGACGTGCTGGTCGCCAATGCGGCGGTGAACCCCCACTACGGCTCGGCCCTGGAGATACCCGATTCCGCCTTCGAGAAGATCCTGCGCGTGAACATCCAATCGAACCACTGGCTGGTCCAGCTCATCGCACCGGAGATGATCGAGCGAAAGAGCGGATCGATCATCTTCCTTTCGAGTATCGGAGGCATGCGCGCCAGCACGACGATCGGCACGTACAACGTCTCGAAGGCCGCCGACATGCAGCTCGCCAGAAACCTCGCCGCAGAGCTCGGGCAGCACGGCATTCGGGTGAACTGCATCGCACCGGGACTGGTAAAGACGGACTTCGCCCGGGCGCTCTGGGAGAACGAAAAGGTGCGGACCGCCTTCGAGGGGACACTCCCAATGCGGCGCACCGGCGAGCCCGAAGACCTCGCCGGAATCGCGGTCTACCTCGCCTCCGATGCAAGCTC
>CBDUYG010000324.1:0-4710 GCA_965371385.1 uncultured Myxococcales bacterium
GTCGCTGAGGAGTCGTCGGTGCCGGGAACGACATCCGATGAGGCGCTGGGAGAAGAGCCAGATGCGGAGGCGACGGCGCTGGTCGCCGATTCCCTGGACGAAGGTGCGGATGCGGCTTCGCCGAAGAACGAGGACGAGACCCACGAGGAAGAGGCCTCCTAACCCCCTCCCCTCCCGCCACCCCCTCTCGCAGGGCGATGCCTCCGTCACCCGGGGAATCTTCGCCCAACGGTGCGGTGCGGTGTTCGCGTCAGGCGCTGAGCCGCTCTAGTACATCACCGCAAAGCCGGCCTGGGCGTCGTCGAAGATCTGAAGGATCAGCTCGGACTCCTGCGCGAAGGCGACGATGATCTCGTCGCGTCCGTCACCGTCGAGATCGAAGAGCAAGGGTAGGACCAGGCCGGCGAAATCAGCGGGGATGCGCGAGCTCTTGATGTCCAGCAGCCCGTTCGCAAGCGAAGGGGAGGGATGGGGCGAGAAGGAGTGCTCGGTGTCGTCGAGGATCATCAGCTGCGAGTATCCCGCTTCACCCTCGAACGCGATCACCACCTCCCCAAGGCCGTCTCCATCGATGTCTCCGATCGCCGGCCGGGTCGCGCCATTGCCTCCCTGCTGGAGGGTCCTGGACGGAACCTGGCGCAGCCCCACAACCCGGCCCTCGCTTTCGTACTCGCCGAAGTTGCTCGTGATGTCGTCGAAGATGTGCATCACGTTGTAGCTGCCGGCGCCGAACCCGATCACCAGCTCGGCCATTCCGTCCCCGTCGAGATCACCGCATGCCGGCCTCGAGTCCTGGTTTGCGCCGCTCGGCGAGTCCCAGCCCGCAATGGCGTGGCTGAACACGACGCGATCACTCGTCTCGGGCTCTTGGAGACCGAGGAGCAGGCCCTGGGGCACGTTCTGCGAGGTGGTGGGATCATCCTCGAAGAGCCGACTCAACATGATTCCTCGCTTCTCCCCAGAGCCGTAGAAGTCACAGCTCAGAACCCGAGTGCCCGCCTTCAGGCCGTCCTGCACGAGTTGCACGTCTTTATAGAGAGCCCCGATCTCCGGTTCGCGGCTGGTCTCACCAAACTCGAAACGCAGCTCCAGGAGGCGCTCGAACACGAGCTGCCCGGCTCTGTCATAGAGCGACGATGGCGGCATCCCGCTCGGAATCGTGAGCTCCGAAGAAAGGGCGGAGACGAATCCACTCTCGTCATGGGTCGCGATCGCGACGCGATGCTCGAGGTCCGCGTCGAGCGTGATGGTCGCTCGCATCACTCCCGACTCCACGGCGGGGAGCCCGACGTCGATCGCGTCCAGGAACTCTCCTGCGTCGCTCGAGACGTGGATCGTATAGCCCGCGACGTTCGTACCGGCGACAGACCGCCAGCCGATATCGAGAGTCCGGGTGTCGGCGTCAGCCGGGTCACCTGGGATTATGCTTGCGATCACGATGGCAATGAGAAATGGAAGAGATGGGATGGATGCAATGTTCTGTACATTCATACCCGCACCTATCGAGTGCGGTCGCCTTTCTTCTCGTGATTCTTCTCACTCGCGCGTGGATTTCGTTCGTGGGTCTTCTTGGTATTGCCATCGAGCGACGTCGATACGTCACTGGGAATCGTGAGCTCGGGAGACAGGGCGGAGACGACGCCCTTCTCATCGTATGTAGCGATAGCGACGCTGTGCTCGACTTCCACGTCGAGCTCGATCGAGCTTCGCATCACTCCCGATTCCTCGGCGGGCAGCCCGACGTCGATCGCGTCGAGCATCTCCCCAGCTTCGGTCGACACGTGGATCGTATAGCCCGCGATGTTCGCTCCAACGCCTGCCTCCCAGCCGAACTCGTGGATACGGGTCTCGGCGCCGGCCTTTGCGCTTGCGAGTGTGCCCGCGATCACGATCGTCAGGGCATATAGAAAGGGAAGAGTTGAGCTCGTGGCAAGGTTTCGGGTCGTCATGCCAACAACTATCGAGTGCGGACTCTCGGCTTCGCGTGACGGCTCTCACTCGCGAGTGGTTTTCGGCTGCACGACCCGGTAATACGAACGAGGGACTCGCATTTCGCCTCATTGGTGACGAATGCACCATCTCGTCCGGTGATTCGATCACATTCCCCTGGTGAGGCGTGTCACTCCCCCCGATGGCACGGGTGAGGAAGCATCGGTGCAAAAGACAAGCGCCGCGATCGTCGAGATCGCGGCGCTTCGAGTTGCAGAGGGCTTGCCTGAGCGGGTCAGCGGATCTTCGCGTCGTTCTCCTCGAAGAGCTTCGCGAGCTTCTTGGCCGCCGTGTCGTAGGCGCCGGAGTCGGCCCAGGTCTGCTTGGGATCGAGGATCTCGTCCGGACAGCCGGGGCACGTCTTGGGGATCGAGAGACCGAAGAAGGGCTCGGAGACGAAGTTCACGTCTTCGAGCTCGCAGCTGTGGATGGCGTCGATGATGGCCCGGGTCCAGGAGAGCTTCATCCGCTCTCCGGTTCCGTACCCCCCGCCGCTCCAGCCCGTGTTGACCAGCCAGGCGTTGGTGAAGTGGGCCTCCATCTTCTTCGCCAGCATCTCGCCGTAGACCCGGGGCGGGCGAACGAGGAAGGCGGCGCCGAAGCAGGCCGAGAAGGTCGGCTCGGGCTCCGTCACCCCGACCTCGGTTCCCGCAACCTTCGCGGTATAGCCCGAGAGGAACTGCCGCATCGCCTGCTCGGGTGTGAGCCGGCTCACAGGGGGCAGCACGCCGAAGGCGTCGGAGGTGAGAAAGATGATGTTCTTGGGGTGACCTCCGACACAGGGCGAGACGATGTTGGGAATGTAGTGGATCGGATAGGAGGCACGGGTGTTCTCGGTGATCGACTTGTCGCTGTAGTCGACCTCTCGCGTCACTTCGTCCTTCACGACGTTCTCGAGCACGGTCCCGAAGCGGATCGCGCGGAAGATGTCGGGCTCCTTTTCTGCCGAGAGGTCGATGCACTTCGCGTAACAGCCGCCCTCGATATTGAAGATCCCCTCGTCGCTCCAGCAGTGCTCGTCGTCCCCGATCAGGAAGCGCTTGGGGTCGGCCGAAAGGGTCGTCTTGCCCGTGCCCGAGAGCCCGAAGAAGATCGAGACGTCGTCGTTCGCGCCCACGTTCGCCGAGCAGTGCATCGAGAGCACGCCCTTGTCGGGCATCAGGTAGTGCATGATGGAGAAGACGCCCTTCTTCATCTCGCCGGCGTACTGCGTGCCGAGGATCACGAACTCGCCCTGCTCGAAGTTGATTGCGACGCTGGCGTTCGTCTCCACACCTTCGACCGAGGTGTCGGCCGCCTGGGCGCCGGCGTTGTAGATCACGTAGTCGGGCTCACCGAAGCTCGCGAGCTGCTCGGCGTCGGGGCGGATCAGCATGTTGTGCATGAAGAGCGCGTGGTAGGGACGCGAGCAGATGATACGGATCTTGAGCTGGTATCGGGAATCCCAGCCCGCGAAGCCATCACAGACGTAGAGGCGCTC
Organism: uncultured Myxococcales bacterium; assembly: GCA_965371385.1. Classification (GTDB taxonomy): domain Bacteria; phylum Myxococcota_A; class UBA9160; order UBA9160; family UBA4427; genus CBDUYG01. Next base: position 3,470 of record CBDUYG010000324.1, read on the forward strand.
GCGGGAGTTGAGGTATTCGAGGGCGATCTCGCGGTTCTTCGCGAACGACTCGCTGGAGAGGGGGATGTTGACGTTGCCCCACCAGATGTTGTCGTGGCTATCGGGGTTGTCGACGATGCGCTTGTCCTTGGGGGTGCGGCCGGTCTTCTCTCCCGAGCTGGCGACGATCGCACCCGATGAGGTGAGCGAGCTGCCGTCGAACTCGAGCGCGTGTTCGTAGAGCTCCGCCGGGGTGAGGTTGCGGTGGATCTGCGTGACGGTGATCCCGCTCGTCTTCAGGTCGATCGGCTGCGTCATGAATTCTCGCCTTTCTTCTGGTCTTCTTGCGTCTCTCGCCCGTGAATCACAGATGCCTTCGCGGGGTTCGTAGAGCAGAGGTTGAACGGGCTTCTCCAGGCCAGGATACCAAGCCATCCCGGGCGTAGGAGTTTACCCCTCCGGCTCTGAATGAGTGATAGATAAATGCCTTCAGGTGACAAAGAAATCCGGGCGCAATCATTCGTTGCAGTGGAGGTGAAATTCGGTCGGTGTATCGCGTCATCGCGCTGAGCCGATTTCTCGCACTTCCTGTGCCCTGGCGAGACCCCACGGGGGCGCTCGCCGATTCCGGCTTCGTCAGCGTGTCGTCCATCGCCCGAATCCAGCGAGGAGAGTCTCACCGCCCATCACAGAGGTCTGGGCTGGTATTCTCGGGCGGGGGGCGGGTTTCGATGGATCCACAACGAGAGAGAATCGTACGCATGCTCCGCTTTGGCGTCGTAGGGCTGAGCGGCGTGGTGGTCAACCAGGGCTTGTTGATGATCCTTCACGGCTCGTTCGGGCTCGTGCTCTGGGCCGCGAGCGCGATCGCGATCGAGACCTCGGTGCTGAGCAACTTCTTCCTCAACAATCAATGGACCTGGCGTTACGACCACCAGAACTCGCTCTCGAGCTGGCTCCGCAAAGCCGTGCAGTACCACGTGGCCGTGGGGGCGTCGGCGCTGCTCGGAAATCTTCCGCTCCTGATTCTCCTGGTCCACTTCTTCGCGATGGACTATCGGGTCGCGAATCTGATCGGAATCGCGGCCGCAAGCCTCCTGAACTTCGTCGCCAACGAACTCTGGGTATTCCGAAAATCTCACCCCTCGGGCTCGAGTTAGGAGCCTGCCCCAGGACTCTCCCCTCGTGGGAAGCCCAGGCGTCGAGGCGCGCCGCCGGCAAGGCGCGGAACCGCCGCTCTAGCGTGCTACGGCAAGGTTTCG
>CBDUYG010000325.1:0-4710 GCA_965371385.1 uncultured Myxococcales bacterium
CGCGCGATCGCGTTCTCGAGGATGGCGACCTGGGAGTCGAGCATCGCGACGTCGATCTTCTGCCCCTCGCCGGTCTGCGCGCGATGGTAGAGGGCCGCGTTGATCCCGATCGCCGTAAAGAGTCCCGCCGTGATGTCCCCGATCGAGCTGCCGACTCGGGTCGGCTCACCGCCGGGCTGCCCCGTCAGGCTCATGATCCCGCCCATCCCCTGTACGACCATGTCGTAGGCGGGCTTGCGCGAGCTCGGCCCGGTGTGGCCGAAGCCCGAGGCGGCGGCGTAGATCAGCCCAGGGTGCATGGCGTGCAGCGCGTCCCAGCCGTAGCCGAGCTTCTCCATCGTGCCCGGCCGGTAGTTTTCGACCAGTACATCCGCCTCTTCGAGCAGGGCCTCGAAGACCTCGCGATCGGCGTCGGCCTTGAGGTCGAGAGCGATGCTCTCCTTGCCCCGGTTGAGCGAGATGAAGTAGGCGGATCGTTCTGCAATGAAGGGACCGATGTGGCGCGCGTCGTCGCCGACTCCGGGCCGCTCCACCTTGATCACCCGGGCGCCGAGATCGCTGAGGATCATCGTCGAGTAGGGACCCGCGAGCACGCGGGTGAGATCGAGCACGGTGATTCCGCTCAGCGGGCCGGGGGTCGTCATCGGGTGTGTCCAGTGCGCATCCGCGGCACGATCGCGCGATGCTGTGGTGGGTGTCGCTGCCGAACCGCCAATCTTACACGCTTCCAGGCGCCGGGGGCCGGTTCCCGCGCACCCCCGCGCTATCATCGGCGCCGCCGCCGGCTCGAGCGGGGGCGGCATGGTATTCCAATCCGGAATCCAATTCGAAATCCGATCCTAAAACGAAGGGCCCGCAGGGCGGGAGGCAGGTGCGCAGACCATGGATGGATCCAGCTTCGACATCGTCGTGATCGGTGGGGGGCCCGGCGGCTATCCCGCTGCCATTCGAGCCAGCCAGCTCGGCCTCTCGGTCGCTCTCGTCGAGGCCACTCACCTGGGCGGCGTTTGCCTCAACTGGGGATGCATTCCCACCAAGGCCCTGCTCCACAGTGCCGAGGTCTTCCACCTCTCCCAGCGCATGGCCGAGTTTGGAGTCACGGGCGCCGAGCAGACCTCCGCCGACATCACCGCCATGGTCCAGCGTTCGCGCAAGGTGGCGGGGCGCCTGACGGCGGGCGTGAAGCACCTGCTCAAGAAGAGCAAGGTGACGGTGATCCAGGGACACGGCCGCCTGGCGGGCCCGGGCCAGGTGCTGGTGACGAAGGACGGCGCCGACGTCGCGAGCCTCAACGCGTCGAACGTGATCCTGGCGACGGGCGCTCGCGCTCGCTCCCTGCCCGGGCTCGAGCCCGACGGAGAGAGGGTCTGGACGGCGAAGGAGGCCATGATCCCCGATTCACTGCCGGAGTCGCTGCTGGTCGTCGGCTCGGGAGCGATCGGGATGGAGTTCGCCAGCTTCTACTCCGACCTCGGCTCGAAGGTCACGGTCGTCGAAATGCTGCCGCAGATCCTTCCCGTCGAAGACGAAGAGATCGCGGGGCTGGTCGCCAAGCATTTCAAGAAGCGTGGGGTCGAATTCCACACCGAGAGCACGGTGACCGAGCTCGATCGCTCGGGGCCGAGGCTGCGCGCCAGGTTGCAGCCGGCCGGCGGCGAGGCGAAGGAGCTCGAGGTCGATCGGGTGATCCTCGCCGTAGGCATCGTCGGCAATGTCGACGATTTGGGCCTCGAGGGAACCGGGGTTCAGGTCGATCGCGACCACATCGTGGTGAACGAGTGGTGCGAGACGGGTGAGCCCGGAACCTACGCGATCGGAGACGTCGCCGGACCGCCCTGGCTCGCCCACAAGGCGACTCACGAGGGCGTGCTCGTGGCGGAGCGTGTGGCTGGAGTCGAAGGAATCTCTCCGATCGACCCGGGTCGCATTCCCGGCTGTACCTACTGTCGGCCCCAGATCGCCAGCGTCGGGCTCAGCGAAGCCGAAGCGGGCAAGGACGGCCGGGAGCTGCGCGTCGGCCGCTTCCCCTTCATCGCCAACGGCAAGGCGATCGCGATGGCCGAGCCCGAGGGCCTGATCAAGACGATCTTCGACGCGAAGACGGGCGAGCTTCTCGGCGCCCACCTGGTGGGCTCGGGGGTGACGGAGCTGATCCAGGGCTTCGTCATCGCGATGGGACTCGAGACGACCGAAGCCGAGCTCATGCACTCGGTCTTTCCCCACCCCACGCTCTCCGAGGCAATGCACGAGTCGGTGCTCGACGCCTATGGGCACGCGATCCACATCTGACGGGGTGAGGGATTTTGGGCTGGGTTTTCAGCACGCCCGTTGAGTAGGGGCATGGCTCGACACTCGAAATGTCGTGCCGGTTGTCCCAATCGAGGGACGATTACAAGCCTCGCGCCAGCTGCAGAGTGTACGAAGGCCAGGTCACCGAGTAGCCCAGGAGGCGGTATGCACCAGCACCGCAGTGCGAGGTAGCCACGGCGCGCGAGCCACTCCCGGAGGCGAACACGCGCGGGACCACGGGTCGGGCGCGCCCTGGCTCACTTCGACTTTGGCATCGGCGGCGGGGTGTAGGCCTTCCACTTGCCGTCCAGCACCTTCTGGGACGGCGACTTCCGGTCCGTGCGGGGCGCCTTGATGTAGGCCGGGGTCACGTCTGAGGGCAGCACGTACTCGTCCACGATCGCCATTCGCACGACGATATCCTTCTTCGTGACGTTGATGACCGTGAGGTCTCGCGCGATCGCGAGCGGGCCGTCGTAGATCGCGCGAACTCCGTCCATGATTGCCGCATTGTTCTCCGGCGACTGCACGGAATGGTATCCGACCGCCAGCCGCGGCTTGAGCGTGGCCATGACCTTCCCGAAGGCCTGGGGCTCGGTGTGGATACGGGTCGAGACGTAGGTCGCCTGGGCGAGGTCCCAGCCGAAGTACGCGGCCAGGGCCTTGGGAGGGAGGAAGCACTCGTGCGAGGCTACGTCTGCGCCCTTTGCGAACTCCATGTACCACTTGTTGGGGAAGGTGTCGCCGCCGAATACGTACTTGAGCCCGTTCCACTCGAGGCCGTAGCTCACCGCGCCGTCCAGGCTGTGGATCGCCGGCCAGGATCGGATCGTCACCCCGTTCTCCTGGTAGACGGTTGCGTTCTCCTGCATGTAGTCGAATTCGTGCACGACGATCTTGCCACCCGCGTCGGGAAGCGCGCCCGTGCGCGTGGCGAGGTCCCAGGCGTAGCCCTTACGCATGTGCTCGACGAAGGCCTTGCTGCCCAGCTCGGGGCTCGAGCCGCTCGGTCCGTAGAAGTGGATCGGCGTATAGCGGCCCGAGAGCCAGCCACCGATGTGGAGGCCCATGAAATCACCCACGTGGTCCACGTGCAGGTGACTCGCGAAAACCTTGTCGATCTTGGAGAAGTCGGGCCGCAAGGAGAAGAGGTTCGCCAGCGAACCCAATCCGGCGTCGAAAATGAACTTGTCCCCATTTCCCAGCTCGACCAGGTACGAGATCGATACGGCCTTCCGGGTCTGGTTGGGCATCCCGGTGCCGAGCGCGGTGATTCGCATTTCATCGGCGCCGAGCAGCTCGGTGTTGGGGAAGTAGCTGGCCGGGTACTCGCCATTGACGATCGCCGCTGGCGTTCGACCCCGGGGCATGGCGTCGGGAGCCGCCTGGCTCGAAGCTGCCGAGGCCGTGCCAGCGAGCGAGAGCCCGAGGCCGTTTTCCTGCCAGATGGTCCCGCCGAAGTGGAGACCGGTTGCAAGCGTTCCGACCAGAGCGATCCGAATCGCCGCCGCCCTACGTGAAGGTTTCATGCTCATGCCTTCCTCCTGTCTTGATCAAGTCACGTCCTGCCGCGCCTGTCAGTAGGCGCGGGCGGCGCATCGGATGGCCTCCTACGCGGGCCACTCTTCTCTTTCGCCTGCCCTCCAGCGTAACGGATCCGGCATCCAGGCCGTACCATCCAGGATGCGCGTGCCCGCTCATCCTGGATGGTAGCGGCCCGATTCGCGGATGCGGAAGCTCGCACGGCGTGTTATCAGAGTAATGGCAAGGGGATCGAATCTGGTGGCGACAAGGCGGAATGCGATGGCGGTGCGAAGCAAGAAGAAGAGGCTGTCTCGCGACGATTGGATGAGGGCCGCCCTCGAGACGATGTCTGCACGCGGCGTCCAGGAAGTGAAGATCTCGGTGCTCGCAACCGAGCTCGGTGTGACGACGGGCAGCTTCTATTGGCACTTCGAGGGCCGTCAGGACCTCCTCGACTCGCTCCTCGAGTGGTGGGAGAGCGAGATGACGGACGCGGCGATCGCGGCGGCACAGGAGTTCGCAGGCCCCCCGGAGGAGCGGATCCGCTTCCTGATGAGGCAGGTCATGGGAGACAAGCTTGCACGATACGACATCGCCGTCTGTCACTGGGCCCTCTCCGACCGTCGTGCTTCACGCACATACCGTCGGGCATTGAAGAAGCGCTTGGAATTTGCCGCCTGGATGTTCTCGCAGGCCGGCTTCTCCGAAGAGCAGGCCAGGGCCCGAGGCCGGATCATGGTCGTCTACATGATGGGCGGGCTGAGCCTCGTGCCCCGCTCCATGAGGGGCTCCCTGAACTCGATAGGCCTCGACCACGCGATTCTGACTTCCCCCGATTCGCCCTAGGCGAATCCGGGTGCGCCGCGCCCACCCGATGATCCGTGTGGTCGAACGAAT
>CBDUYG010000326.1:0-4702 GCA_965371385.1 uncultured Myxococcales bacterium
GGTGGAACATTGCAGGGTGAACGAATGAGGGGCGCAGCCGGGCCCACGAAGTCGCTGGCGACACGACCCGAGCCAGGATGTCGTCCATGAATCGAAGCTCAACCTCTGAGGTCCTTTCGGCCCTGCGGGCCGAAGATGTTTCGACCTGGTTCGACCTGGGCCTCTACCTGGATCGCCTGCGGGAGGGGCGCGGCCTGCCCGGCCCTCGGGCGCCCGCCTCGTTCGACGAGTTCGCCGACGGGCTCGCCCGGGGCGTTGCGTTCATCACCTTCGAGTTCGCAGTGGACGGCGTTACCGTCGAGGCCGAAAAATACGCTCAGGCCTTCCGGAAGCTGATCCCCAACGTCCGCATGCACTATGTAGCGGGACACTTCGCAGATCTCGCCGACCACGTGATCGGAACCGACGCCGAATGGCACTGCGTGGAAGGAATCCAGGCCTTCGACAACTGGCCCCTCTACCGCGACTTCTTCCAGCGCAAGCTCGAGCGCGGGGGGCCGCTCTACAATCAGCTGATCACGCAATTCTGGGATGCCACGCTCGAAATCATCGAGCGACTCTGCGACATCGTGCTCGAGAACGACATTCAGCTCTTCTATCTGATCAACGTGAGTTCGAACCCGGGAAACGTCGCGCTTGCCCTGGCAGTCGCGATCCTGTCGGAGATGCTCGAGATCCCGGTGGTCAGCAACGCCCACGACTTCTACTGGGAGGGCGGTGCGAGCGCCGTCGAGCGCGAGCAGAAGCAGCTCGCCCGTGGGCCGCGGGATCACTTCTTCACCAACTCCACGGTGGGTGAGATCTTCTCGATCATCGAGCTCCTCTATCCCTGGGAATCTCGCCTCTGGGTCAGTGTCTGCATCAACCACGCCCAATCCGACGCTCTCTGCGAGCAATTCGGCGTCTGCCCCGCCAGCGTCAGCGAGATCGGCACGGCAATCGACGAAGAGCGCTTCGCTCCCCAGGAACGCCATGTCATCAAGGAATCGTGGCGTCAGCTCGAAGAGATCTTCAGCGGCTCACGGACTCGCGTGCAGGCAAGCCCGGCGCGCGAGCTGCTCGGCTCCGGAGGCGCGGAGATCCAGCAGAAGCCGCGGCTGATCGCGCGCACGCGCCAGAACCGCGTCGAGCTAGCGAGCAACAACATCCTGCTCTTGCAGCCCACCCGAATCATCGGACGCAAGAAGATCGAGGTGAACCTGCGCATCATCGCCGATCTATTCAAGAACAGGGAGTTCGCGGCTGCCTTCCGCGCCGACGAGTCACTGAAGCTCACCCTGCTCGTGACCGGCCCGGTCGCCGTGGGCCATGACTCCTACCTCGAGCGAATCATCCGCGACTTCGAAGCCCTGCTCGGCGATCTGCCGGCCGACGTGCGCGATCGAGTCTACCTGGCGCTCCTCTTCAGTGCCTTCGACGATTCGGCGTTCCGTGCGCGGCATGAGCATCCGCTGGGTATGCCGGAGCTCTACAATCTGGCGTCCCTCGTCGTCCTACCCAGTCAGACCGAGGGCCGGGGCCTGCCCATCATCGAGTCCGCGGCCTGTGGCGCCCCGATCCTGAGTCGCCGTTACGAGCCCCAGGAGGTCTTCGATGCACTGATCGGCGCGGACCTTCCAGCGGATGACCGCCTGCAGATCGACTCGTTCACGGGGGCGCGTCCCGACGCCAGGGTGATCGAGCAGTTGGCTCAGAAGCTGATCTCGCCGGTCAGCCGCACGAGCGTGAGTCAGCACAATCGCGGCGTGATCGAACGCCGCTTCAGCATGCCGGTGCTGACCGCGGACCTGCAGAGCATCCTGGAGGGACTGCACGGACGACTGCAATCCGCCGAGCCCGACGGCAAGCGCGCTGCGCGAGCCTTCGCGAACTTCGACGATCGACTCCGCTCCCGCGCTCCGGAATTCGAAGACCTCGTCTCGACGAGTCAGCGCGAATACCTCGCGGGATTCGGACGCATGGGCTTCATGCTGATGCTCAAATCCCTGATCGATCCCAGCTACTTCCGGATCGAGGAGCAGCGCCTGCGCTCGATGGCCTATCACTTTGCGAGAGGGCTCGCGCGCAGCGAGCCCACCGCCTCGCGCCAGCAGCTCCGTGATCTTTTCAACAGCGTAGAAGCACTCTTCCTGGTGCAGGAGGGCGAGCTTCCGATCCAGATCGATCACTCCCTCGCCTACCGTCATCGCAATCGGCTCCGCTATCCCTACAGAGAGCTCACCCCCCAGGAGCTCACCGGAGTGATCGCCCTGATCCACCGCGAGATCTTCGCCCGCCCGCCGGCCGCGAGCGACGAGCATCACACCTCCCATCGGATTCTCGACTGGATGAGCATGGTCGCTCGCTGCTGTGGAGCCGGCCTGGCAATCGATGATCGGCCGCAGCTGATGGAACGCCTCACACAGAACGTCCCGATCGCACTCTTTCTCGGGAGCCTCCCCGACCTCGAGCTGGAGGGCTTCGTGCTCGAGACGGTCAAGCTGCGGCTCGGCCTGGACCCCCGCGACGAGATCGATCCCGAGACCCTGGATCGGGGGCCGGATCTTGCCCCCATCACCGTGATCGAGCGTCGCGAGGCGCTGCCGGGAGGCCTGGACGCCGGCTCCCTGATCCAGCGTCTGGAGGACCGGGACCAGAGAGAGCTCGCGCTGCTCCATCGGCGGGGCATCTGCCGTGTGGTCGAGAGCGATGCGATCTCCGCGGGGATCGATCTTCGACAGCTCGGCAGCTCGGCACTTCAGGCTCTGCTCGATGTACGCGCGGCCGGGGGCTTCGTGATCGCGTGCGATCCCGAGGCGGCGATGACGACGGATGGTGCCGCGATCGATCGGTTCCACATCGGGCGGGCCGACGATCCCCTTACTGCGAACATCCTGGGAATCCCGGAAGGCGCAGGCTATGTGCAGTGGGCGCCGGCGGGCCTGCGCTCCACTCTCGCTTATCCCACCCCGGTACAAACGGCGCAGAGCCTCAGTGAAACACTTCGCAGCCGGAAGTTTCGGCGGCTCTGCCGGCGCCTCGGTGAAGCCGAGGTGATGACGGCCCTGCGCAAGGACGCCGAAACCCGTGGATCGACGGTCGAGGAAGTGCTCGATCAGCTTTCGGCCTCCCAGCGAAGCCGCGGCGGACCTGTCGGCCAGCGAGCCATCAACGGCGTATACGACGACGGGAGCCCCTGGTCGGGAGTAATCGCGACGGTGCCGCGGGGCCGCCGGCCCATGCGTTTCGCGATCCTCTCCTCGACCACCGGCAACCAGACGGTCTCCCGCTTCGTTCGGCGTTTCAACCGCACACCCGGACGACGGGCAAAGATCGCCTGGAACGGCGGTTACATCCTGAACGCCGAGCTGGTGGGGAAGCTCGGTCTTCCCGAATCCTATATCGGCTCTCCCCTCGGACTGATCCTCTCGAAGCGCCGGATCTCGAGCCCGCCTCTCTTCAACAAGCCTGCGTTCATCTGCGGTGCGGGCAACAAGCTCTCGATCCGCCGCGTGAGCTGCGAAGACGGTCTCGTCGCGCGCGCTGCCCGTTCTCGCGTCGAATTCCCCGACTCGGCGCGCAACCCATCCGCTCCCCCCGACGCCCCCTGCTTCTACGACCTGCTGCACCCTGCCGCCTCGATCGAAGGCGATGGACGAACGCTCGTGCGCCTCGTCGGCAATCGGGTCATGGAGATTCGAGAAACCCGGTCGGGCGAATCCTTTCCGGTGCTTCCGGTCGGCCTCGTTCTCTCCTTCCCTCCCGGAGGCCTCCCGAATGACTGGGAAGTCGGGCGGAACCTGCTCCTCTCCATTCCCGGCCTGGAGGATGCGACCGACGCCGTCGAGGCCGGCCCCATGCTCCTCGAGGCCGGCGAAATCTGTCTCGACATGGAGCGCGAGGGCTGGAAGACGGCGAACTCGATCGCGACCCAGGCGGCGCGTCTCGATTATCTCGACATGCGAGGGCCGAAGATCGCCATCGGTCTCGACCCCAGCGGTGAGCTCGCCGTCCTGGTGGTCAATGGTCGGATTCGTGAATCAGTCGGCGCCACCCACCTCGACATGGCGCAGATTCTGAGAGATCAGGGCATGGCGGCGGCGATGGGCTTCGATCCGGGGGGTAGCGCGACCCTGGTCGTCGGCGACAAACCCCTCAATATCTCGCCCTACAACAAGGACTACGAGCGCAACGTCTACGCCCTTCCTCCCGAACCGAGAGCCGTCGCGAATGCGGTGGTGGGCTATTGAGCCGCGAGAGGACCGGCATTGTCGCCTGACCAGGACAGCGAGAGAGGGCTCCCCGCCGCTGGGAAGGAACGAGACGTAGAGCCTCTCCCCTCCGGACTGCTGAAGGCCCTGCGCGAGCCGGACGCCTTTCCGATCGCCCAGAGACCGTCTGCCGGTCAGGATGCCCGCGCGCCTGTCGAGGAAATTCAGACCCACATCTCACATGTGTTCCTGGTGGGTGATCGCGTCTACAAGTTGCGCAAGGCCGTATACCTCGGCTTTCTCTCCTTCGCGTCGCGCCTGGAGCGCAATGCCGACTGTGTTCGCGAGGTCGCCCTCAATCGCCGTCTCAGCCCGGACGTCTACCTCGGCGTCGCCGCGATCGAAGAGACTCACGAGGAGAGTTGGCGGGTCGGTGAGCTGAACCCGATGCTCGACTCAGCGCCTCGGCTGCGGGCCGACCGGGAGCACTGCGTCGTCATGCGGCGCCTGCC
>CBDUYG010000327.1:0-4701 GCA_965371385.1 uncultured Myxococcales bacterium
ACGCGATCGCACCGACCGTCTACGCCGACTCGATCGATCATGAGATTGCCTTTCGCGCTTCCCGATATGAGGAAGGGGAGGGTGATTACCTCAATCTACCCCTCGATCGGGAGCAGTACGAACGCTTCGTGGCCGAGCTGGTCGAGGCCGATACGGTTCCCCTCCACGAGTTCGAAGCGGCGCTCTACTTCGAGGGTTGTCTCCCGATCGAGGAGATGGCGAGGCGCGGGAAGCAGACCCTGGCATTCGGACCGCTCAAGCCGGTCGGGCTGATCGACCCGCGCACGGACGCACGCCCCCACGCCGTGGTTCAGCTGCGACACGAGGACAAGGAAGGAGTGCTCTACAATCTCGTAGGGTTCCAGACCAAGCTCCGCATCGCCGATCAGCGCCGCATCCTGCGCAGCCTGCCCGGCATGGCCGACGCCGTGTTCGCGCGTTACGGGACGGTCCATCGCAACACCTACATCAACGCCCCCAAGCAGCTCTCGCATGCCCTCGAATCGAGGCTCAGGCCGGGTCTCTATTTCGCGGGCCAGATGGCGGGTGTCGAGGGATACGTGGAGTCCGCGGCGCTGGGCTTCGTCGCCGGAATCAACGCCAGCCACGCGGTGCAGGGCCTCGAGGCCCCGCCTCCACCCCGGGTGACGGCCCACGGAGCCCTGATTCACCATCTGGGCAACGGCAACCCGGACGACTTCCAGCCGATGAATGTCAACTACGGCCTCTTCCCGCGCCTCGAGCAGACCCATGTCGATGCGGAGGCGGGGAGGCGCAGGAAGCTGAAGCGCAGGGAGAAGCGCGAGCTCCTCGCCCAGCGCGCCCTCGAAGCCCTGGCGACGTATCGCGATGAGGTAAACGGGCTGTTGCGATGATGTGGTCCCACGCGATCCGCGAATTCAGCAATCACCTTCGGGTCGAGCGCAATCTCTCGCCCCACACCGTGCGTGCGTATGGATCTGACGTGAAGCAGTTCTGTGCCTATCTGCTCGCTTGCGGGCCGGGCGAAGAGATCGAGGAATCGAGTCCTCGCTGCGGCGCCCCGGCCGCCTGGGCGGAGCCGCCCGTGGCGCCCGACGAGGTCGCCCCTCTGCAGGTGCGTGGCTGGCTCGCGGCGCTCCACGAATCTCATCGGGTGACGACCCAGGGGCGCAAGCTCGCCTCGCTTCGAACCTTCTTCCGATTCCTGATGCGGGAAGACGTGCTGGCCTCGGATCCCACTGCGGGACTGCCGGCGCCGAAAACGCCTCGTCGCCCTCCGCGTCCCCTTCCCGTCGACGACTGCCATGCGCTCGTTACCGCAGGGATTCCGGCTGCGGATCCCGATCGCGGGTCGAGGCTCGCAGAGCTGCGCGAGGCCCGGGATCTGGCCCTGGTCGAGCTGCTCTATGGAACGGGAATTCGCGTGGGGGAGCTGGTCGCCCTCGACGTGCGCGACCTCGATACGAACCGGGCTCAACTGCGGGTGATGGGCAAGGGAAGAAAGGAGCGCGTCGTTCCCCTCCCCGACCTCACCCGGAAGGCCCTCGTCCGCTGGCTCGCCTTGCGTCAGGGGCCGGGTATCCTCGCTGAGCCGGTCTTCATCTCGCTGCGCGAGCGCAAGGACGCTCAGGTCCGGCGGCTGGGGGCCCGGGACGTGAGACGAATCCTGCGCAAGCGCGCGCTCTCGGCTGGCGTGCTGGATCACGTTCACCCCCACCGTCTGCGCCACAGCTACGCGACCCACTTGCTGGACATGGGCGCCGACCTTCGCGAGATTCAGGAGCTGCTCGGTCACGCGAGTCTCTCCACCACCCAGAAATACACGGCTGTCTCGATCGAGCAGCTGCGCAAGGTGTACGATCAGGCCCACCCGAGGGCAGGATCGGATGTGGAAGGGAAGTCGAGACGAGGCCGTGCAGAAGAAGGGAGCAGATGAAAGTGGGGAGACATGAGCGTGCAGCGAGAGGAGGGGTCGACGCTATGAACCCCGATCAGCGAGTCCGTTCGACGACCGTCGTCGCGGTTCTCAAGGATGGACGAATCGCGATGGCGGCCGACGGCCAGGTGACGGTCGGCGATACGATCATGAAGCAGGGCGCCGTGAAGGTCCGCTCGATCGCGAAGAACCGCGCGGTCGTCGGCTTCGCGGGCGGCGCGGCCGATGCCCTGACCCTGCTCGAGCGTCTCGAGGCCAAGCTCGAGACCCACTCGGGGAACGTGCGCCGCGCCGCCGTCGAGCTCGGCCGCGACTGGCGCACCGATCGCATGCTGCGGCGCCTCGAGGCCATGATGCTGGTTGGCGACCCCGAATCCCTGCTCCTGGTCTCGGGCACCGGCGACGTGATCGAGCCCGACGACGGCCTTGCGGCCGTCGGCTCCGGCGGCTCCTATGCCCTTGCGGCCGCACGCGCCCTCGCCCGCAATACCGACAAATCCCCCGAAGAGATCGCGCGCGAGGCCCTCGAGATCGCCGCCGAGATCTGCATCTATACCAATGACTCCATCAAGGTCGTGACCCTTCCATGAGCAATCCGCACAACTTCACTCCGCGAGAGATCGTCTCCGAGCTGGACCGCTATATCGTCGGCCAGGACGAGGCCAAACGCGCCGTCGCGATCGCGCTTCGCAACCGCTGGCGGCGTCAGCAGGTCCCCGAGGATCTGCGCGACGAGATCGCGCCCAAGAACATCATCATGATCGGCCCGACCGGCGTCGGCAAGACGGAGATCGCCCGGCGCCTCGCCCGGCTCTCCGAGGCTCCCTTCATCAAGGTCGAGGCCTCGAAGTTCACCGAGGTGGGCTATGTGGGTCGCGATGTCGAATCGATCATCCGGGACCTCACCGAGCTGGCGGTCAACATGGTGAGCGAGGAGGAGCAGCGAAGCGTGCGCACTCGGGCGGAGGAGCTCGCCGAGGAGCGCGTTCTCGCCGCCCTGCTGCCGCCGCCTCCTCCCCCCGCTCCGGGCGCGGATCCCCCGCCCGACAAGAGCGAGACCCGGGAGAAGCTGCGCAAGCTCTTGCGCCTCGGAGAGCTCGATGATCGCAAGGTGGACGTCGAGGTCAGCGACGACACCGGCGGGCCCTCTCTCTCGATCATGACGCCCCAGGGCGTCGAGGAGATGGGAGTCCAATTCAAGGATCTGCTCGGCGGCATGATGCCGAAGAAGACCAGGAACAGGCGGATGACGGTTCGCGAGGCCCTCGAGGTCTTTGCGAACGAAGAGGCCGTCAATCTGGTCGATATGGATCACGTGAGGGAGCTGGCTGTGCAGCGGGTCGAGCAGAGTGGCATCGTCTTCATCGATGAGATCGACAAGGTGGCGACCGGCGGCGGCGCGTCCCACGGGCCCGACGTTTCGCGCGAGGGAGTACAGCGCGATCTGTTGCCGATCGTCGAGGGCTCGACGGTCCAGACCAGGCAGGGTCCCGTGCGAACCGACCACATCCTCTTCATCGCGGCGGGCGCCTTCCACGTCGCCAAGCCCTCGGATCTGATTCCCGAGCTGCAGGGACGCTTTCCGATTCGGGTCGAGCTCGCGAGCCTCGGCCGGGACGATCTGGTGCGCATCCTCACCGAGCCCACCAACTCCCTGGTGCGCCAGTACGAGGCCCTGCTCGCGACCGAGGGGATTCGTCTCGAATTCAAGCCGGAGGGAGTGGTCGCGGTGGCGGACATCGCGTCGCTCGTGAACGAGCGCGGCGCAGACATCGGAGCTCGCCGGCTCCACACGGTAATGGAGAAGCTGCTCGAGGATCTCAGCTTCGATGCTCCCGACATGGCCGCCGGCACGACCGTGATCGATCGCGAGCTGGTGCAGGAGCGACTCGGTGACCTCGTCGAAGATCAGGACCTGAGCCAGTACATCCTGTAGCCTGACGGTCGAGAGCCAGGCGATCGGGGCCGTGGATGGCCCGCGCGGCAGGAGAGGCCGCGACATGAGAGAGGATCCGATGGCCGAGTCCGGAGCATGCATTCTGGTCGTGGACGACGAGCGGTTCTTCCGCGAAGCGATCGCGGAGGTGCTCGAAGATCGGGGCCTCATCTGCGATGTCTGCGAAGACGGAGAGAGTGCTCTGGAGCTGTGCGAAAAGGAGGAATACCCGGTCGTGGTCCTCGATATCCGTCTGCCGGGGATCGACGGAATCGAAGTGCTGCGAAGCCTGAGGGAAGCCCGGCCCCACACCCGGGTCATCATGCTCTCCGCCTCCACGGATCAGGAACTCGTGCTCGACGCCATGCGGCTCGGAGCCTGTGACTACCTCGCCAAGCCGCTTCACGATGAGGAGCTGGCTCTGGCGGTGCAGCGGGCCGCCTCGAGCCACGGCATCGAAAAGAGTCGGGATGCCCTGCGCGGGCGCCTCGATCGGCTCGTGGAAAGGCTGCAGGAGCTGTCGGACGAGGGGCGAGAGACGGCGGGCGCGGAGCTCGAAGCTCGGGTCGCCCTCCTCGCCGGTGAGATCGCATCCGAAGTTTTCGATGCCCGCAAGACCTCCCTGATGCGCCTCGATCGCGAAGAGAGCTCGCTCCGGGTGGTGTCGATGGTGGGCCGGGACATCGAACTCCGCGAGATCGGCCCGGTGCCGATGGGACAGGGTGTGGCGTGGCTCGCCCTGCAAGAGGGGCGGCCCCTGGTGGTCCAGGATATGAGGGCGGACGACCGGCTCACCCAGGACCCGGACAACGAGCGCTACGACACGGAGGCGTTCGCGATCGTGCCT
>CBDUYG010000328.1:0-4691 GCA_965371385.1 uncultured Myxococcales bacterium
TCACGATCTCGAAGGCGCCGCCGCGAGCGGCGTGGCGGTTGAATGCCCGGGTGTCGTAGACCTCGAACTCCCGCTCTTCGAGCAGGCGGGCGATCTCGTCGAAGAGAGGAGCGATGGCGTCGCTCGAGAAGGTCGCAATGCCGACCCATTCGCCGAAGGCTTCGTCGAGGGGGATCGTCTTGCTCGATTCGACGAATCTCCCGCCCTCGATCCTCACCTTCATGGCCTCGTCGTCGGTCGGTCCTTCGTCGACGAGCAGACTGATCGCACCGGGGGAGGGCAGGGCCACCATGTCGGCGAGCAGCGTGGGCTCGAAGAGGATGTCGCTGTGGAGATAGACGAAGGGATCCCGGCCCACGAAGGATCTGGCAAAGAAGAGCGAACCCATGTTGTTCGTCTCGGCAAAGAAGGGGTTGAAGATGTACTCGATTCCTTCGCTTCCGAGCGCGGCCTCGATCTTGTCCCGGCAGTAGCCGACGACGATTGCGATCTCGTCCACTCCCTTCTCCCGCAGAATCCGAATCGATCGCTCGAGCAGGCCCTCACCCGCGACGTCGAGCAGGCCCTTGGGGTTGTTCTCCGTGAGCGGGTAGAGGCGGGTCGAGCGGCCGGCGGCGACGATGACGGCGCGGCGTACACTCATGATCGCATCCACGCCATGAAGTCGTCCTTGACCTCCGCCGGTGTCTTCGTCGGGCGTCCGAGGTCGGGGCTCGAGCCGATCGCGACCTTCACGTGGATGAAGGCGGGGCCGGCGGTGTCGTTCGCGGCGCGAAGCACGTGCGACAGCTCGCTCAGGTCGTCGGCTCGCGCGACGAAGGGATAGCCGCAGGCGGCGGCGATGCTCGCGAAATCGATCGAGCTCGAAACGGTGCTCTGGGCGCCCGTCGATTCGTGCACCTCGTTGTCGAGCAGGACGTGGACTAGATTCGCCGGGGCATGGTGTCCGATCGTCGCGAAGGCGCCGAGCTTCATGAGTGCGGCGCCGTCGCCGTCGAGCACCGCCACCTTCTTCGGGATCCCCGTGCCCGCCGTAGCGCCTTCCCTGCTCGAGGTTGCGATCGCCGCGCCGAGCCCCATTCCCGAGGCGCACCCCATCGAACCCACGCAATAGAGCTGATTGCTACGATGCCCGAGCGAGAAGAGCTCGCGCCCGATCTTGCCGGTCGTCGCAATCAGCGCGCGATCGGAGAGCGCAGCGCGCACGGTGGCGATTGCGTCGATGCGCTTCATCCGCTCATCGGCCCCTCGCGTGAACGCGCCCCGAACCTTCGTCGGGGTTCCAAAGGGCTCGGGGGCTCTTCCCGAGAGCGGGTACTTCTCCACCGTCCCCTTCTTCATGATCAGCGCATAGGGTCGCCCGGTCGTATTCATCGATTTCTCGGCACGTTCGAGCACTTCCTGTACGGCACTCGCGTCTTTCGGAAAGATCTCCCAGGGGATCCGCATGGTGTCCAGGAGCTCTTCGGTGATTTGCCCCATGAGCTGGTGCTGGGGCTCGTCGGCGATGTCCGGTGCGCCGCGATGGGTGGTGATCAGCAGCGTCGGGATCTCGAAGGGATGGTTGAGCGAGGTGAGGGGGTTTACCGTGTTGCCGAGGCCGGAGTTCTGACAGATGACCACCGTCTTGCGCCCGGCGAGGTACGCGCCGGCGGCGATTCCCACGGCTTCGCCCTCGCTCGCCGCACCGACATACTCGAGATCCGGGCTCTGGATCACGTAGTTGATGAAGGGAGTGAGGAAGGAGCAGGGCACTCCCGTCCAGAAGCTGTAGCCGAACTTCAGTGCAGGCTCGAGGAAGTCACGCGCCTCGATCATTCCCCCACCTTTCCGAACTGGCCGGCGCGGATCACGTCTTCCATCTCGTCGACGTCCATCCAGGGCGCTCCCGAGTAGACGACCTCGACCCGCTTGCCGTTCGCGACGAGGCGATTCAGAAGCTCCGTCATGCGCAGGGTCTGGAGCTCGTCGGCCGCCGCGTACTCGGCGAGTAGGGCCTTCAGATACTCGGTTCCCTTCGTGCTCATGCGAAGCACGCCCATCCATTCGCCGTGGACCGGAGGGAAGTCGTCGCCGAGGCGGGAGGTCATCTGCACCAGGCGGATCGACTGGCCGAAGCTCGTCTTGTCATGGGCCTGATCGCAGTGGACGAGGTCCGTGTAGCGCTGGCCGGCCTTCTCACGATCCCAGTTGTAATCGACCGCGATCGAGAAATCGGCCCGGCTCTCGAGCAGGTGCAGGGCGACGAACTTGTGGAAGAGCACGTCGCCGTAGGTCACCAGGACCTCGCCCTCCAGCTCCCGCAGGCCCTGGTAGAGGGAGTAGACCTCCTGGGTCGTCTCGTGCTCGTCGTTGTCGGCGAAGCGCACGTTCGGAGGCTCGACCATCTCCTTCTTGTAGCCGCGCACGACCGTGATGTTCTTGATCTCGACGGAGTTGAGGGTCGCGATGATCCGCTCGAGGAGAGGCTTACCACGAATCTCGAGCAGCGCCTTGGGCCGATCCT
Source organism: uncultured Myxococcales bacterium (assembly GCA_965371385.1). Lineage (GTDB taxonomy): Bacteria > Myxococcota_A > UBA9160 > UBA9160 > UBA4427 > CBDUYG01. Next base: position 2,507 of record CBDUYG010000328.1, read on the forward strand.
CGGTGAGGTGCGCGAGCTCCTTGCCGCGCGAGGCTGCCAGGATGACCGCGTGGATCTCGTCGCCCTGACCCGGCAGATAGCGCCGCTCGGCCTCCTTGAGCTCGTCGGCGCCCTGGAGCCGGAAGACCTCCTGCACCCCCACGATGCTCTCCTCGACGACCACGAGATTCTCGTCGCGCATGATCTGGGCCGCCGCTTGCTGCATCGCGGTAATCGATGTGCGCATCAGGTGGTTGGCCCAGATCGCAAGGTTGAAGCCGGCCTCGCGGAAGACGTCGGTCGGTGTGCTGTAGTACTTGGTCGGCACGATCACGACCGGATGCCGGTCGCCCCACTCGCTCTTGAAAGCGAGCACCTCGTCGGGCTTCGAGAGCTTGCTGTGGATCAGGATCGCGTCGGCGCCTGCTTCGCGATACGCCTCGGCACGCCGGATCGCTTCGTCGAGCCCCCAGCCCGCGATGAAGGCCTCCACCCGGGCGACGATCACGAAATCATCGTCGGTCTGGGCATCCTTGCCGGCCTTGATCTTTCCGCAGAATTCGTCGATATCGGCCAGGGGCTGGGCATTGCCGTCGATGAAGCTGTTGGTCTTCGGGAAGAGCTTGTCCTCGATGCAGACGCCGGCGACCTTGCGCGCCTCGAGCTTCTTCACGAGTCGGCGCATGTTGTTGAAGTTGCCGTAGCCGGTATCGCCGTCGAGCAGGAGAGGGCGCTCCGAGGCGTCGGTGATGTACTCGAGGATGTCGAGCACCTGGGTCCAGCTGAGCTCGTTGTTGTCCCGAACGCCGCAGGCTGCGGAGATCGAGAGTCCACTGCCCCAGAGCCCGTCGAAGCCCGCCTCGTCGGCGATCTTCGCGCTCATGCCGTTGTGGACCTCCATCAGGAAGCTCAGGCCCGGGCTCTCGATGAGCTCGCGAAGTCGCGTGGTTCTCTTCATCTCTTGCTTGTCTCCGACATTCTATCCGGCACCTCCGGCCGATTGGTCTTCCCCGCTCTCATGGGCGGGCTCCTTCAGGAGGCCATGAATATAGTCCCCCGCGACCTCCCCACTGCGGCCGTTGTTGAAGATGAGGCGTTCGCGTGCGGCGACGATCCGATCCCGGAAGGCGTCCGGGTCCGCGGTCAGCTCCCGGATCTTGTCGTTCACGGAGTTGATTGCATCCAGCGGTAGCACGTCTCCAATTTCCCGGCGGATCGTGTCCTCGAGCGGCGGCAGATCCAACCGGGCGAACTCGGGATTGTTGACCTTGGGTGGAGTGTCGATGTAGAGAACCGGCCGTTCGAGGGCGAAGGCATACTCGGAGCCCGCACCCGACCAGTCGCTGATCATGATGTCGCTCTCGTGCAGGGACTGCTGGGAGTGCATGTTCGTCTCGACGCGCAGCGAAGCGTGCGAGGAGAACTCGGCCTCGAGCTCTCCGGCGAGATCGGGGAAGCGGCGCACCGTCATCGGATGGAGTCGCACAGTGAGGCGATGATCGGCCGCGAGCAGCGCTCGGATCAGCTCGCGTCCCTCGGGCAGCTCGATCACCGACCCCACGCCCCAGGACGAGGCGAGCAGGACGTTCTTCTGCGCTCCATCGCCGGGCCGGAAGGCCGGTAGCTTTTCAGCCTCGGCGATCAGGGCGTCGAGGCGGCCGTAGCCGTGCTCGATCAACTTCTTCGCCGGGAGATCGTAGACCTGCTCGGTCTTCCGGATTTCCTCGCAGTGATGAGGGCCGACGCAGAGCACGCTGTCGTACCCGTCGAAGGCACCCGTCTGGTAGACCATGTGCGTGCTGTTGATCGCGTGGAAGAGATACACGTAGTGGACCTGCGCGACGTGTGAGCGCTTGATGAAGGACGCCTCGAGCTCCGGCATGGTCATCACCAGGACCTTGCAATCGAGGCCCTGGAAGAAGAGGGTGCGCAGGGCGCCCGACCCGATGCAGTAGGGCACGAGATTGGGATCCTTGCGCTCGAGGACGGGATCATCGGGCTGGGAGGTCACGTAGGTGATGCGCTGACCGAGGGAGCGGGTGAGGTGACGGACGCTCGCCTCGAAGTGGGGCCAATCCTGGGCGCCCTCGGCATAGAAGACGATCTCCCGGTCGGATTCCGGGCTCTTCTTGAAGCGGCTCAGCTCCGAGCGCGTTCCGAAGAGCTCTTTGATCGCCTTGAACATCGATTCCTCTCGTTCGCCGGG
>CBDUYG010000329.1:0-4685 GCA_965371385.1 uncultured Myxococcales bacterium
CTAGGCGAATCCGGGTGCGCCGCGCCCACCCGATGATCCGTGTGGTCGAACGAATCCCCATCGCTCACCCGCTAGCCCTTCTTCTGGAAGTCGATCGCGATCGCGTCAACGATGACGATTCGGACCGAATCGCCAAGCGAGACCTCGGACAGATCGATGTGCTTTCCGACCTTGAATGACTGCACGGTTCCGTCGACGAACTCGAGCGTCAACCGGTGGGAGTGCGCATCGATCGCGATCACGTCCGCGGTCACCTCGCGGGCCACCGCCACCGACATGGCGGGCCTGCCGCCCAGCGGCGCCAGGGCCACGGCGTCGAGGGCGCCCACGCTCTCCGGTGCTCCGCCCGGCACGAGCGAAACAGCGAACTCCTCGATGATCTCTGCCTGCACCTCGTCACCAACTCGAACCTGATTGAAGTTGACCATCTCGGGAGGAGCCTTGAACACCTGCTCGTCCCCGTACCGGGGATCCAGGGTCAACGTCCGATTCCGCTCGTCGATGGCCGTGACGGTCGCCGTGAGCTTCACCGATTCTACGACGATCGCACCATCCTTGGTCTCGTAGACCTCTGTCTGGGTCCGAGGCCCCAGCAGGGAGCACGCGCCCAGAAGCAGCGCGACTGTCGTAATGAGTCCAATCCTGCAGACTGATCGGAAGCCTTCATTGAACGCCTTCATTGTGTTCATTCGATTCCCTCCTTCATGATCAATTCGATTTCGATTCGAAATCCGCCTGGCCAGACTCTCCCGGGCGGCTCTCTCTGGGTACATCGACGGGAGATTTCTCCTGGCCCACGAGATCGACGGCGCCGCAAGGGGCCCCGCGATTCGCGGCAGGACTCTAGCGTATAGCTCTCTATGGACAATAGCATAGAGTTCTCTATGGTCCGCCGCAACCCACGACCCGGCGAAGGAGATGTCCGACACGGCCGTCGGGTCGTAGCGTGAGCCGGTGATCGCCGGGAGACCGGAGAGGCAAGAGAATGAGTCGTTTCAGAGCGCGGTTCCCCGGCCGGATGGCCAGCCAGTGGATGGTGATCGCGGCCGCAATCCTTCTCGCCTTCCATTTTCTACCCGCCGGCGCGAACGCGGCGGGCTCGTTCCTGGATGGATTTCGGGACCCCACGGATGGTCAGCTCGACGCTAGTGAGTACCTGATCTCGAAGAGCGGGATCCTGCCCGTACCGATCATCATTACCGAGCCTGCGATCGGTTACGGCGGTGGCCTCGCACTCGCCTACTTTCACCCTCGTGACGAGCAGACGCTCGACGAGTCCAGGCAGGAGACGGTGAAGGGAGCGCCGATCCGGTCGCCGCCCAGCATCACATTCGTGGTCGGGGCCGCGACCGAGAACGGCACATGGATCGCTGGCGGCGGGCACTTCGGATCCTGGCTGGAGGATCGCCTCCGCTATACGGGTGCCGGCGCCTACGCGAACGTGGATATCACCTTCTTTCGGGAGAACGTCGAGCTCGAGTACAATATCCCCGGCTTCCTGATCCTGCAGCAGCTCGAGGTCCGCCTCTGGGACAGCGACTTCTTTGTGGGTGCAAACTACCTCTACACGGACGTCGATGCGACTCGGGAGAGCGGACCTGGTGGCATCCTCCCTGATTCGCTCGAGAGCGCGATCGGCGGCATCGGCCTGATCACCCACTATGACGGCCGCGACAATGTCTTCACACCGAATACGGGTCAGGAGATCCGACTCGAGGCCGATTTCTACTCCCCGAGCCTCGGGAGCAGCGACGAGTGGCAGATGCTTCAGTACATCGCCCACTCCTTTCATCAGGTTCATCCGCGTGTCAATCTCAGCATTCGCTTCGACGGAAATCTCACCTGGGGCGACACACCCTTCTACGCGCTCCCCTATGTGGACCTTCGCGGCATTCCCGCGATGCGGTACCAGGGCCAGTACGCGGGTGAGGGCGAGATCGATCTACGCGTGCGGGTCTGGAAACGCTGGAGCCTCGTCGGCTTCGTCGGCTTGGGCTGGATCGCCGGGGAGGTGACCAGCAGCAGCGACAATGGGCCCTTCGTCGCGGGCGGCGGCGGCATCCGCTACCTGCTGGCGAGAAAGCTCGGACTTCAGACAGGGATCGATGTCGCACGCGGCCCAGAGGATACGACCTTCTATTATCCAGATAGGAAGCGCGTGGTGAGGCTCGCTTCCCACGGAGTTTGATAAGATTCGACTGCCCGCCGCTCCGATCGCCTCGACGCAGCCGCCCTCGTGGTCGCGTCCGAATTCCGAGTGCGGGCCCCAGAGAGAGGAGTACCACGCATGAAGAGTACGATCATGAAGAGTACGATGACGATCTGCTCGATCCTCATCCTGATCGCCAGCGGAGCCCTTGCAAAGGATTCGGGCGAGGCCGCGACGAAGCAGTCGGCTGTCGACGCCTCGACCGCCGAGGCCCTCGCCATCCTCAAGCGCTCGTCGGATTTCATGAACGATCAGAAAGAGTTCCGCTTCGAGGCCGATGATGACTACGACTCCCTTCAGAAAAATGGGATGATGATCGAGTTCGGAAGCTCGCGGAGCATCTCGGTTCGGCGCCCCGATCGCCTGCGGATCGAGGTGGTCGAGCGCAGTGGCGACCGAGAGCTCACCGTCTTCGACGGCAAGACGCTCTCCACCTTCTTCGAGGACGAGAAGGCCTACATCCAGCTCGAGCGGGCCGGGAGCCTGGACCAGATCATCGACTTCATGCAGGACGAGCTCGGCGCATCCGTCCCACTATCGGACTTCATACACTCGAACTTCTACGCAGACGCCATCGAAGAGATCAAGCTCGGCGCGGTCGTGGGCGAGTCCACGGTCGCCGGCACGAAGTGCGACCACGTCGTCTTCCTCTCGGACGAGCTGGGCTTCCAGGTGTGGATCGAGAAGGGCAGTCGGCCGGTTCCGCGCCGCGTCTCGATTGAATTTCTCGATGCGCCAGGCACTCCACAGTACAAGGCGAACTTGACGAACTGGAAGCTCGGAGCCAGTACTCCGGATGAGAGCTTCGTCTTCCAGCCGCCGCCCGATGCCGAACGACTCATCGTGCGAACCTCTGCCGAGAGCTCGGCCGCCGAAGGAGGAAAGTGATGACTCGAAAGCGACTGAAGCGGATCGTGACGATGGTGCTCCTCGTGACCACACTCCTTCTTCCACTGGAGGCTTTCAGCCGGCCAGGTCGGGGCGGAGGGGGCGGAGGGGGCGGCGGCGCCAGCTTCAGCCGCGGAGGAGCCGGCGCTGGAGGCTCCTTCCGAGGGGGCCACTCGAATCGGGGGAACAACCGCCACGACAACCGCGGTGATCGGCGGGACGATCGCCACGACAACCGAAATGATCGGCAGGACCATCGCCAGGACAGGCGCCGCGGTCGGCACCATGAGCGCCACGAGTGGCACGCCGACCGCTGGAAGCGCCGGATGGGCGCCCACCTCACGTTGGCCGCCTTCCATGCGCTCAGCTGTGCCTCCCGAACGGTCGTCGTGAACGGCGTCAGCTACTATGGCTGTGGGGGTACGTGGTACAACCGACGCTACGTGAGTGGGCAGGTGACGTACGTGGTCGTCCAAGCACCACCGGGGCAGTGATACGCGGCGTATCGTGTCGTCCAGGCCAGGACCCCGGGTCGGGCTGATCCCGGAACTCATCGCTGCCATACGCCATGGACGCCATGGCTTCGCAGGAAGGCGGGAGCGCGGCAAACGGGTGAGTGCTACATGGTCCGTTCATGCGGAAACTCCCGTCTGCGTAGACTATTCATGGCAAGAACGCCCAGGAGATAAGACGTGATCTACTACGGTGAGACCGCCGGCCATGAGCGCCAGCGACTCGTTGCAACGCTCGGACTGCTCACGTGGCTGTCCCTTCCTTTTGCACCGGCGCCTGCGCAGGGGGCCCCAACGACGCGCGACGTGCTCGAGGGCACCCAGCTCGGCCTTCAGGTCGACGATCTCGTTCAGGGGCGGACGGCAACCGTTACCGCCTCCGAGATCGGTGCGCGCGAGATGGGCGTCGTGCTGGGATGCCTGCTCCCGCCGGGCAAGAGCGGGAGCCTCTCCGCCTATCGAAGCGCGGAGGTCATCATGCCACCGAAGTACCGTGACCTCAGCGGCCCAATCGACATGGCGGACATCGAGGGAAGCCTCGAGGCACTCGTCATCGGGAGCGAATCGGAGGCCGAGCGCTATCTGGCTGCCGAGCCCGGCTGGGATCTGTCGCTCTCGAGCGAGGAGATCGCCCGATTCCGGGCACTGGCGTCCGAGGATGCTGGCCTCGCCGAGGTGGAGACGCTGCTCCGCGCGATCTTCGCCGAGCGGATCCGAGCTTACGCGGCAAAGGGCCTTGCGGGCATTGCGCCCTTCGACCGCGGTCATGGCGAGAGCTCGTCCGTCGCAGACGACCTGCGAAAGAGCACGGCGCAGATGGACGGTCTCCACCGGGTCCTTCCCGAGCTCTACGCCACGCTCAAAGCAGAGCCCAGAGTAATACCGGAGGGTGCGGAGGAGTTCTACTTCTGGAGCCGCATCAAGGTCCTCGGAAGACCCGTCTTCATGCTCCACCACCGGTTCTGGTCGGAGATCAAGGGAAGCAGTGCCGTCGTGGAGCGCCAGTACTACGCGACCCAGTTTCTCGGAGCGGGGCAGACGATCACGGCGCTGATCCCGGTGGCCGAGGGAACGCT
>CBDUYG010000330.1:0-4680 GCA_965371385.1 uncultured Myxococcales bacterium
TTCTTCGCCGATCCCGGCCCGCCGGATCAGGCGGCCGGCCACGGGTCCGCCGATGAGCCCTCCAATCACCAGCCCGAACGTCGCGCACGCCATGGCGAGTTCCATCGCGCCGGCGATGTTCTGCACGTTGCCGAACCTCGCCGCGTAGGCGGCCCCCGTTCCATGTCCGCCCGAGAGCGTGATCGAGGAGCTGAGCAGGCCGACCATGGGGTGGAGGTCCATCCCGAGCGCGGCCACGATGCCAATCGTGTTCTGAACGACAAGATACACGAGACAGATCGCGGCCATGATCGCGAGCTGAGGGCCGCCGCGCCCCACCTCACGCAGATCCGCGCCGAGCCCGATCGAGGTGAAGAAGGCGAGCATCAGCGGGCCCTGGAGCGCCGTGTCGAAAGAGACATCCAGGTCGAGCACGCCATGCAGGACTGCATTGGCCACGGCGAAGACGATCCCTCCAACTACCGGAATCGGGATGTTGCTCTCACGCAGGAATCCGGTGTGCGAGATCAGGAAGGCGCCTGCGAACAGAACCGCGATCGCGATAGCAAGCGTCTGGATGGTATCAAAGCTCAGTGCCACGGCGCCTCCTGTGAACGTCGCTGTCGACGTCGCTGAGGAGGGCGTCGCCGCATCGGTGCACCGGCCTCTTCCGCGACGGGCCCTATTATAATGCGGGTAGCGGAGACTCGGGAGCGGATCAGCGCAGCTCCTCGATGATCTCGCTGACACTTCCCCGTTCACCCAGGCGAATCGACCCCTGGAGCAAGCTCAGCCCCCACCCCGGGCGATGGACTCTGCGGCCGAAGGCGGCGATCCAGCAATCGACGTCGTGAATCATCCGCTCCTGTCCCGCCTCGTCCCGATCGGCCAGCCCTGTGGCGAAGCGCCAGGCGTGAGCCCGCGCGACCTCGATGCTGAAGCCCGCCAGCCGCTCCTCGCTGCGCCCGGCCAGCCAATCGAGGGGACGCAGCCAGGGCCAGATTCGAGCGAGATCGGCCTGCACCTCGTCAACCATGGAGCCGAGCAGATCGTTTATGCGCTCGAAATCGCCCCGGATCGAGGGCAGGTCGTCTCCGGGAGCCACTCGCGCGGCGGCGATCCCGAGGTCGAGGTTGATGTGCGCGTTCATCCCGAGTGCCAGGTGCTGGAGCACGATCGGCGCGGGATCATTCGCGGCCTCGAAGCAGACCCGCCAGCTTTCGGTCGTGGGCTCTCCTGCCCGGTGGCTCGCGAACGCGTCGAGATAGCGTCGGGCGAAGGTCACGTCGAAGACCTCCATGCGCGGATTGTCGTCGAACTCCCCGGCCTCGATCGCTTCGGCGACCGCGACCGTCACCCGGCGATAGAGAGCCGGGAAGTATCCGAGGCGGCTCCCGGCCTTGACGGTCTGCTCGATGATTTCATCGAGCGCGCCGATCACATCACCGATCGTCTCGCTCATCGCTCTGCCCTTGATGCCCGAATTGGCCAACACGTCGCGGAAGAACGGAACCTCTCGCTACCTCGTCGCCAGCCAGTCCTCGTTGATCTCCGAGAGCTGCTCGTTCAGCGTCCACAGATCGAAGAGGTATCCGACCAGGAAGAGTCCGCCCGTGAAGAAGTAGATGATCCCGCTGATCCACTTCCCCATGTAGATGCGATGGATTCCCAGGATGCCGAAGAAGGTCAGCAGGACCCAGGAGAGGTTGTAATCCAGCGGACCCGCTTCGTAACGGAGCTCGGCGTCTCGATCCATCGCCGGGATGAGAAAGATGTCGATCAGCCAACCGATCCCGAGCAGGCCCAGGGTGAAGAACCAGATCGTCCCAGTCACGGGACGCCCATAGTAGAAGCGATGGGAACCGGTGAAGCCGAACACCCAGAGCAGATAACCGATGAACTTCGAATGCGTCTCGTCAGAACCGTTCACGTGCTCTCCTCATTCGCTGAGCCCGATCGAGCCGATGGTGGGCCTTTCAGCTCGACGGTATTGCCGTCGGGATCGCGAACATAGAGGGAAGGGCCCTCCCCCTTCGCACCATAGCGGGTCGCGACCTCCCCCACCTCGACTCCGTGCGACTCCAGGTGAGAGCGGATCGCGGATTCATCGAAGGGCTCCACCTGCACGCAGAAGTGGTCCATGTTGCGGCCCTCGCGTCCAGCGGGAGCCCCGCCCATGCGACCGATCGCGCCGTCGATCGGGACGAGATCGACCAGGGCCGCCCCCGCCCGCAGCTGGACGAGGCCGATCTCGGGCGGCAGCTCGCGCTCGATCGGGAGCCCCAACACGTCCCGATAGAAGCCCAGGGCCGCATCCAGGTCGCTCACCCGGAGCACCACGTGATCGATCCCCACGATCGGAATCATCTCCCCTCCACCCGACGAATCGCGCTCGCCCACGCCAGAGGCTAGCCTGCCTGCAACGTATCCGCGCACCTGCCAATCGAAGTCGATGGGAGAGCGAGCTGGCCGAGCCATCCGGAAACCGACTGACACGTCTGCTGCTCGGCGCCTTCGTGGCCAGCTTCACGGTGGCTGTCGGGCTGGGGATCTGGATCGCCTACAACGCGGTCGAGATGCGAACCCTGCGTGCCGAGCTGCTCGGGCGCCGCGAGCTTCAGGAGCGACTGCTACGGCCCGAGGCCAACTCCCAGGCACCCTTTCCCCACAGCGTTCGCGAGATCGGCTTCGTCCTGAACCCGAGCTTGGATGAAACATCCTGGATGACTCCCGGGAATCGCTATGCCGTCAACAGCCTGGGTCTGCGCGGGCCCGAGATCCCGGCCCGGCGCCCCGGCGTGAAGCGCATCCTGCTCGTCGGCGACTCGATGTTCTTCGGCTGGCAGCTGCCGGACGAGCACACCCCGGGCCGGCGAATCATGGAGCACATCCGCGAGAAGGGGCTCGGCTCAGAGGTCGAGTTCATCACGGTGGCCCTGCCGAGCTGGAACGTCACCAGCGAGCGGGCGTTTCTCGATCATCATTTCGATCTGCTCGACCCCGACTACGTCATCTGGAGCCTGCTTCGGAACGATCTCGAGGACGTGCCCGGGGCCGTCCCACCCGGCACCCTGATGGCGTGGAACTCGCCCCAGCGCTTGCATCAGGTCCCCTTCGGCTTCCAGAACACCCTGCTCTGGGATCTCGCGATGCCCGCCATCGTCGCTCGTTGGGATGCCAACCTCGCAGCGATACAAAGCTTTCGCGAGCATTACGGGATCCCCACCGCGATTCTCTGGTGGACTCCGACTCCACGCCAACGCTTTCTGCAGTGGGCCTCCCAGCGAAACGAGTTCGATCTACCGAAGATCGTCGTGCCCGAAGGCTTCCGCTTCGATTCGCGCTGGGTCATCTCCAACCTCGACCCCCATCCCACGAGCTGGGCCACCCGGATTCTCGCGATGGGAATCACCTAGAGCGTTGCAGAGCTTGGCTGGATTCCGATGCCGAACCTCAGCAAGGCGGAGACCGCGGTCGCCGAGGCGTTTCGGGAGCAGTCCCAGAAGCGATTTTCACCAGAGCAGGTAGAGAAGCTGATCGAGAAGAGAATGCGCAAGGTCGCGACCGGCTACGAGGATGGTGGCTGGAGCGGCATCCGAAGCGCGCTCTTCGGTCTCGATAAAGAAGGATCGATGGGGACGAACGGGATCTTCTACCTGCGTGATTCCGCGAGCTCGAAGGCGCTTCAATTGCGGATCGAGATCCCCCAGAGTCCCGGCAGACATGCGCGACACCTGAGCATCACCGTCCGTAATCGGGCGGGTCGGGAGGAGAGTGAAACGATCGTGCTTCGCTCTGGAACGAACGACGTTGCCCTTCCCCTACCCAACGTCCGCGAAGCGAAGGGCCGGGGCGAGCGCGTATTCGAGATCGAGTGGCTCTTCGACTACTCGAACTGCGACGGGCCGAGTTCGTGCACCTCGGGCGTGCTCAGAAGCGCCAGCTTCACCTCCTGACGGAATCGCTCGGGCTCGGGCCCATCGAAGATCGATTCGCTCGCGAAGACCGAACTCGCCGAGCCTTCGATTCGCTTGCACGGCACTCGGGTGCGTCGAGGATCGACGCAGTGAGTAGACCCCGAAAATGCAGTGCTATTGCCGTCCGCAGCAGAGCGCTCAGGAATGATTCCGGTCAGGGCAGCGAGCTGTTCATTGCCGGGCTGAGGAGCCAGCTCGCGATGTCCTTGCCGATCGTCGTTGCGCAGCGAATGAAGTACGAGCACTCGCCGAGGTAGCCACCGACGATGCCCCCCGTGGTATCCCGGCGAGCCTGGAAGCTGCCGATCAGCTTGCCATTGTCGAAGAGCTCCCCCTTCACGGTCATGGACTTTCTGCGCCCCATGAAGCGGTTTCCCATCTCCTCCAGATTGCTGATCTGAAGCTCGAGCACGAGGCCCGGGGTCTTCCGGCTGGCGTCGCTCTCGAGAACGATCGACGAGTAATTCACGGCGGCGGCCTTTTGGATGTACTCGGGGACGCTCGTCAGCAGGTGGCATTCATTCTTGATCGCATCACGAACGATCATCCCTGCAGAGAAGGTCGCCGGGCTGCGGATCGTGAGAGTCCCATTCGCCACGGCTGGCGTCACACCCGCCAGCACAAAAACTGAAGCCCAGAAGAAAACTCGAACTCGCTCTACTCGTCGCATCCCCACCCCTCCCTTTCAGGCCGCCTTCTGCCGTCGTTGATCATCGCCGGCAAC
>CBDUYG010000331.1:0-4677 GCA_965371385.1 uncultured Myxococcales bacterium
AGCTCGTGTAGCTGCCCATCGCTCGTCCGAATCCCCGACTTCTCGACCCGCTCGATTCCCTCGCTGACGAGCTTCGCGTTGGGTCGCTGGATCGCATCGTAGAAGTCTTCCGAGATGACCAGGCGCTTGCACCCCGCCCGGTAGTCGGGGCGAAGCTTCTCCCGCAGCTCCGGGTCCTTCACGCTCTGCTCGAGATTCGCGACACACGCCTGATGAATGGCCTCGATCTGGGGCGAGTTGGCGTCGACGACGGCGTTGGAGAAGGCCTCCGCGAAGAGGTGTGTAATCTGCGATCGAAGCTCCTTCAGGGACTCGGGATGATCCCGGAAGTCGGCCTTTTCCTCTTCACTGTAGGCGGGGTTCTCCTGGGGCATCACCCATTGAGGCGTGCGCTGGAAGAGCGAGAGCTCCGCCACCTCGTCGATCAGCGCCGTCGTGATCTGGATGGCCGTCGAGCCGGTTCCGATGATGCCGACTCGCTTGCCGGCGAGGGGAGCGTCGTGGTTCCAGCGCGCGCTGTGGAACATCGTGCCCTCGAAGGAGTCGAGGCCCTCGATGTCGGGGTAGGATGGATGGTGGAGAACACCGGTGGCCGCGATCACGAAATCGGCGACGTCGATCGATCCGTCGGCCATCTCGATCTTCCAGCGCCCATCCTCGAACTCGCAGCGGGTGATCTCCTTGCCGTATTGGATCAGCGAGTCGATCCCATGACGGTGCGCAACCTCCTCGAAGTAGGTCTGGATCTCGGCCCCGGGAGAAAAGCGATGGCTCCAGTCCGGGTTGGGAGCAAAGGAGTAGCTGTAGAGATGCGAGGGGACATCGCAAGCCACTCCCGCGTATTCATTCTCCCTCCAGGTCCCGCCGAGGCGATCCGCCTTCTCGTAGATCGCAAAGTCATCGAAGCCGGCCTCACGCAACTTGATTGCACTGAGGATTCCGGACATCCCCGCTCCAATGATGATGAAGCGGAGGTCAGGCTGATTCGAATTGCTGGAAGTCGTCGACATGTTGCTCATGAAATCCTCTGATGCAGCTCGATCTGAATCAAGCCGCGATTCACCGCTGCGCTTGCTCGCCGAGCCCCCCGCTCTTCCACCCTTCGGGCAGGTACCTCACCCGTAATGCAAGCAGGAACGCAACAGCTGCGAAGGACGGAGCCCGGGCCCACGGCGAGAATACTCCAGATCAGGCAAGCGCCTCAGGACCTCTTCGAACGTCTGCACCGGAGTGGCCGTTGGCCCCACTCTCGATCCCCACTCTCGATCCCAAGTACCCATCCCAAGTACCGATCCCCGCGGGCGGGATCGCACGCGAGTAGTACTGATCGAGATCCGTCGAAGGATGCGGAGAATCGCCGATTGATCTCCTCGATGAGAGATCCAAAGTCCGTAGCCAGCGCAACGCAAACGACCGCAATCGCGAACACGCAGACCGATACCGCAAACACGATCCACGACCAATCGGCCGACCGCCGATTCCAGAGGATCGGACCGCCGTGCTGCCCGGGCCGAACTCGGACATCGACTCCCAGGAGCTCCAGCGAGCTCGCATGCCCGAACAGGAAGAAGACCGGAAAGACCTCGTAGAAGACCCGGATCTCGCCCCAGAGACCTCCCTTCACATACCCGGCGAAGAGCGGAACGATGATCAGCGCGCCGGCTCGCAAGAGCAGTGGTCGCTTGCCGAAGCTCCTCAGGACGAGGATCCAGGGCTCGAATCCCTGGCCGCCCACGCCCACGAATCACTCGCGGGCTACAAGGCTCCCCGCGCCAATCTCATCGTCGATGAGATCGTTCGCTCGCCGTCGGGAAAGCCGGACTATCGCCGGGCGTCGAGGGCCGCAAAGGAGATGCTGGGGCTCGAGTGAGCGACTCTGCGAGGCCCTGCGTTTGCAATCAATTCGAGGAGCAAGCCCTCGCGCAGCCCCCAGTCCGAGAAGGTGAGTTTCCGGAGACCCAGCGACTCCGCCACGCCGACGAGCACGAGGGCTCCGGTCGCCACGAGATCCGCGCGTCGGCGCCGGACGCCCGGCATCGCGAGGCGCTCGTCATGGTCCGAACGCACCAGGCGTTTCGCCATCTTCCGTAGCTCTCCCAGGTTGATTTCCATGGGCAGGGAGTCCCCGGCAGAGCTCGATCCGCGCTCGGCCGCGATCAGTTGGGCGATGGCGCGCGGAGTGCCGCCGGCGACGATGATGCGTTCCGGTCCTCGTCGCAGCAGCTCGTCACGATGGGGCTCGATGGCCCGGTGCGCGCGCTCACGAATTCTCCGAGCCTCTCGAGGCCGCATCGGATCCGACTTCACCAGCTCGCCGTGCAGCTTCACGGCGCCCAGGCCAAGCGTGCACTCACCGTCGATTCGCTCTCCGCAGCCCACCGCGAGCTCGAGGCTGCCACCGCCAAGGTCGAGCCCGAGCACCGGCTCGTCTCCCAGGGAAAGACGCTGCTGAAATGCGCCGAACATCAGGCGCGCCTCGGATTCTCCTGCGAGGATCCGCACGGGCTCCCCGATGGCCCGGGCGATCTTGTCCGCGACCCTTTGCCCGTTCACGGCATCGCGCAGTGCCGCAGTCGCCACCGGCAGGAAGTATTCCACCTTTTCGGGCAGAGCGGTTTGATGCAGCTGGCGAGCGACCTCCACCGCCTCGCGGGCAATGGACGAAGGGATCTTGCCGTTGCGCGTGATCGCAGCGCCGAGCCGCAGCATCACCTTCTCGCTCACGATCGGCTGGATCACGCCGTTGCGAGCGACGTCCGCGATGAGAAGCGTGAAGGACGTGCTGCCCATGTCGAGAACCGCCGCGCGAATGCTCTGAGGTCGCGCGAGCTCGCGTCGCAGCTTCGAGGCGGAACGCCGGGCTTTTCTGCCCCGGGTAGGCTGCACATAGGAAGCACGCTCGAGAGTGAAATCGCTGGAGCCCTCGAGGGTCCACAGGGAGCCCTTGCGGCAGACCGGACCGGTAGCCTCGAGCTCGTCTCCGAGCTCCAGCAACTCGAGCAGGTCGCGGATCGACGCCGAGTGGGTGCAGATCACCGCCTGGGCGTCGCCCACATCGCGGATCAGCTCGGTCACACCGGAGAGGGCCTCGCCGTCGCCCAGTCGATCGTCGACCTCGACGGGCAGCCCGAGGGCCAGAGCCAGGGGCTCGAGGGTCTGCTGGCAACGCAAGGCCGGGCTCGAAAGAAGACGCCGGGGGGTGTCATCGAGCAGATGCTCGGCCAGGGCCTCCGCCTGGATCCGGCCGGCCTGGCTGAGGGGCCGTAGCAGCTCGGAAAGGTCGCACTCCCTCGGGTCGTCGCCGAGCAGCTCACCCGCCATGAAGTCGACGAGCGCGGGCTCGTCGTCGGCGCGGGGACCTGACCAGTCTACCCGCGAGACGGTCCGTGCGTGTCGGACGAGATGAACCTTCACTCTCGGACCCCCTTGTCTGACATCGATCGCATCGATCGCATCGATCGCATATCGTCGATTCGGACGCCTCGGGGGGAGAGGCCCATCGTTGGGTCGGATAGTAACAGATTCGAGCACATGGACTATCGGTAGGATGCATCATGATCTTCCGCGGTTTCGTGAAGATTCGGTGGCGTCGGTGACAGGGGGGTTACGATTCGGCCATTTCGGGGATGCAGGGCTCGAGCGAGAGGAAAACGAGGCGGGAGTTCGCAGGGATCGCGCCGGACCCGATCAACGGTCCACCGACTCAATCGTGAGGATGGCGTCCCCGCCGACGCAGCGACCCGAAGAGATCGACGAAGCCTTCGAACGTCGCTCCGCTCAGCTGCTTGAGTCGCCGTGCGTGCCGGCCGGTATCCCGGCGGATCTGGTGCGGGCAGATTCGGCCCTCGAGCTCCCGTATCTCCTCCTGGTGGAGAGGAACGTTCAGCCAACGCTCGACCAGGGACTCGTCGACCTCGAGATGGAACTGGAACCCGTAGGCACGATCGCCGTAGCGGAAGGCCTGCTGAGCGCAGCTCGAGCTGCTGGCGAGGTGAACGGCGCCCCGGGGCAGGTCGAACGTGTCTCCATGCCACTGGAAGATCTTCTCGCTTGGGGCGAAGTGGGAGAAGAGGGGGTCGCCGCTTCCCTCATCGGTCACCTCGACGTCGTACCAGCCGATCTCCTTCTCCGGGTTGGGTCCCACCTCTGCTCCCAGAGCGCGAGCCAGGAGCTGGGCGCCCAGGCAGATGCCGAGGACCGGGATGTCCCGATCGACGGCTCGCTTGATGATCTCGATTTCGTGCTCGAGGTGAGGGTAGTGCTCGGCTTGAGAGAGGTTCATCGGGCCGCCGAGTATCACGAGCCCGTGATAGCCGTCGACGTCCGGTTCGGCATGGGGCTCGCGTCCGAAGTTCACATAGCGGTTGCGAAAGCCATAGCTTCGCAGCAGGGGGTCGAGGGTCCCCAGGATCTCGTACGCGACGTGTTGAAAAACGAGCAACTTCGGCATCACTGTACCCGTAGGCCTCATCGGATCTTTCATTGAGAGACGAAAGCGGTTTCCGCCTTCGCCGATCCCGGCGCGGCCCGATCAGGCGAGATAGGGAATCGTCTGCGGGCCCTGGGGTAGCACGCAAAGGCATGCCGCCGGACCCGCGTCGTGCAGAGCCTCCCCGATGGTTTCCTCGACGCTTTCCGCCTCCTCGAGATGAACCGCCGCCAACTCGTCCCGGGAGA
>CBDUYG010000332.1:0-4660 GCA_965371385.1 uncultured Myxococcales bacterium
CCGACACGGACAGATCGTCCCCGTCCGCACCCGCCGAACCTCCCCCCCCATGCGTCAGCGCCACCCGCCATGATATTCTGCCCATGGATTGCGAAGGGAAGGGCCGCACCCCTCGCTCTACCCGAGCGCGTGGGGTCGTGGGATCGAGGGACCCGGATGGAGGGAGAAAGTCGTGAATTATTTCGTGACCGGAGGCACCGGCTTCATCGGCCGATTCCTGGTAGCCAGACTGCTCGAAAGGGGAGGGACGGTTTACGTACTCACACGCGAAGCGTCGGCCCACAAGCTCGAAGCGCTGAAGCAGCGCAGCCCAGCCGAAGCGGACCGGATCATCGGCATTGCCGGCGATCTGGTCGAGCCGTTGCTCGGTTTGAGTTCGGCCGATCGATCGAGCTTGCGCGGCCGCATCGATCATTTCTTCCATGTCGCCGCCATCTACGACCTGGCGGCGTCGGCGGAGAGCCAGTGGCTCGCCAACGTGGAAGGGACGAGGAACGCCGTGGCCTGCGCCGAGGATCTGCAGGCGAAGCGATTTCATCACGTCAGCTCCATCGCGGCAGGCGGTCTGTACGAGGGGACTTTCCGGGAGGACATGTTCGAGGAGGCCGGAGACCTCTCGCATCCCTATTTGCGTACCAAACACGAATCCGAGGCCGTGGTCCGCCGGGAGTGCTCGATTCCCTGGCAGATCTACCGGCCCTCGTCGGTGGTCGGGCATTCGCAAACGGGCGAGATCGACAAGATCGACGGCCCCTACTACAGCTTCAAGCTGCTGCAAAAGCTGCGCCGGGCGGTGCCTCCATGGCTGCCCTTGATCGGCATCGATGCCGGCAGCTTCAACGTGGTGCCCGTGGACTTCGTCGTCGCTGCCATGGACCACATCGCCCACCAGGACGGGAACGAGGGTGAGTGCTTCCATCTGACCAACCCAGACCACTACAGCGTCGGCGAGATCGTCAACATCATCGCCGATGCCGGTCACGCCCCGCGCTTCGCGGTCCGCCTGGATACCCGGGTCTTCTCCTTCGTGCCCACAGGCTTCATGGCGACCCTCGGCAAGCTGCCGCCGGTCAAGCGCCTGATCGCGGCCTTCTTCGGCAGCATGGAGGTTCCCGAAGGCGCCGGTACGTTCCTCGCCTGGAACACGCGTTACGACAACCGAGCCACCGAGGGCGCCCTCAAGGGCAGCGGCATCGCGGTCCCCAAGCTGGCGAGCTATGCCGACAAGCTGTGGGACTACTGGGAGCGGAATCTCGACCCGGACCTGTTCATCGATCGATCGCTGCGGGGGAACGTGAGTGGCAAGGTGGTCATCATCACGGGAGCGGGCAGCGGGATCGGCCTCGCCACCGCCAGGCGCCTCGGCCAGGCCGGCGCGAAGGTGATCCTGGCCGGCCGCACCCCGGAGACGCTGGAAGAGGCCCGGTTGGCCATCGAGGAGGATGGCGGCGAGGCCTGGGTCCATCCCTGTGACGTTTCCGATCTGGAGGCCTGCGATGCCTTCATTGCGGGAGTGCTGGCGAGACATGGTCGAGTGGACATCCTGGTCAACAACGCCGGTCGCTCGATCCGGCGCTCCATCGATCTCTCCTACGACCGCTTTCACGACTTCGAGCGCACGATGCAGCTCAACTACTTCGGAGCGATACGTCTGATTCTGCGCGTGCTGCCGGGGATGAGCGAGCTCCGGGGCGGACACATCGTCAACATCTCCTCCATGGGGGTGGTCGGCCCGCCCGCCCGCTTCGCCGGCTATGTGGCCTCGAAGTCCGCGCTCGAGGGCTGGACGCATTGTGCCGAAGCGGAGTTCTGCGACCGGGGCATCCACTTCACGAACATCAACATGCCGCTGGTGCGCACGCCGATGATCGGGCCCACCAAGGTCTACGATTATGCTCCCACGATCTCACCCGATGAGGCCGCGGACATGGTGGTGGACGCCATCATCCACAGACCCAGTCGGGTCATATCGGGGATGGGCAGGTTGTTCCAGGCGTGGGGCCTGGTCGCGCCGAAGTTGATGGCCACGGCGATGAACATCGCCTACCGCATGTTCGACGACTCCCACGCGGCCAGGGGCATCGATCGTCCGGAGTACGTCGAACCGACCAAGGAGCAGGTTGCTCTGGCTGCGCTCATGAAGGGCCTGCACTATTGAGGTGAACCGACCGGCACCGGCCTACGTCCCTAGGGAGAGCATATTGTCTGTGTCCACAGGAAGCGATTTCTCTGCGTCGGACGCGCTGATCCAGTCCGAAGATCCCGTGCGGGAAGCCCGGCGGGTGTCCAATGTTTGAGCTGATCGTCCCGCTCTCCTATTGGATCCTGACCTTCCTATGGTTGGCCATCCTCGGTCTGTATCTCGGTAAGCTGCGCCATCTGAAGAGGGCCAACGCGACCATCGCGGTCCTCTTGACGATTCTGGCTCTGGACGCCTTCCGAACCCTCTTCGAGAGCACCTACTTCGGGCTCTACTTCAACTCCCAGTTCGGTCTCCTGCCGGCGGGAATCGAGGCCACCTTGGGACGCCCGGAGCTGTTGATCATCCCCAAGCTGATCAACATCGTTGCCGGCGTGCTGGTGCTCTTCCTCTTGATTCGCCGCTGGATACCACGAGAGATCGATGCCGGAGAGGGTAGGATGCAACGGCTGCAGGCGGGCGAGGAGCTGTACCGGGACTTCGTCGAGGGCTCGAATGACGTCGTGACTCGCACGGATTCGGAGGGCAGGTTTACCTTCGTGAACTTCAAGGCCCAGGAAATCTTTGGACTCCCATCCACAGAGTGTATCGGCCTGACAGCCATGGAATTCGTGCACGTCGATGATCGCAATAAGCTGATGGACGCCTTTCGCGCATGGACGCGGGACAAGCCCGAGCACGTGACACTCGAAAATCGTCAAGTGAGTCGCTCCGGTGAAGTCAGGCACCTGCTCTGGACGGTCAGTCCCCACTTCGACGAATCCGGGCGCCTCACTCACATGAACAATACAGGGCGCGACATCACCGAGCGAAAGCGCGCCGAAGAGCAGCAGCAGCTTCTGGCCATGGCGATGGACCAGACCGCCGAATCGATCGTCATCACGGGTATCGACGGGAGCATCGAGTACGTCAATCCGGCATTCGAGACGCACCTGGGTTACAGCCGCGAAGAGGCGTCTCGAGAGATCCCCCGAATCTTTCAGGGTACGGAGCACGACCGAGCCTTCTTCTCGAGCATGCAGGACACGCTCAGAAATGGACGCGTATGGGCAGGTCGGGTGGTCACCAGGAGCAAGGACGGCTCCCTCTTCGAGGAGGAGGCAACGATTTCACCCGTGCACGATTCCGACGGAAACATCACCCATTACGTCGCTGTGACTCGAGACGTCACGCGGGAAGCCGAGCTCGAAGCGCGGCTGGTCCAGTCGCAGAAGATGGAGGCGATCGGAACGTTGGCCGGGGGGATTGCTCACGATTTCAACAATCTGCTCCAGGTCATGCTCGGTTACCTGGACCTGCAACGGGCGGATACGCCGGCGGACAGTCTCGGGGCGCAGCGCCTGGACAAGATTCGCATCGCGGGGGAACGCGCCACCCGCCTGGTCGACCAGATTCTCGCCTTCAGTCGGCGGTCGGAGCAGGAACGGAAACCTCTGCGGCTGCAGCCGATCCTCCTCGAGGCCTTGAAGCTCCTCAGAGCCAGCATCCCTTCCACGATCGAGATCCGGGAGTCCATCGATGACGACAGTGGCCTGGTGATGGCGGATTCCACGGAGATGCACCAAGTCGTGATGAACCTGTGTACGAATGCCTACCATGCCATGCGTGAGCACGGCGGCGTACTCGAGGTGACCCTGGACGAGGTTACGATGGATTCCGCGTCTGCCGGCCGAATTCCGGGGATGGAGGAAGGAATCAAGGTCCGACTCTCGGTTCGTGATACCGGTACGGGTATGGTCTCAGCCACGCTGGAACGGATTTTCGATCCGTATTTCACGACCAAGAGTGTTGGGGATGGCACCGGACTGGGCCTGGCCACCGTGCGCGGCATCGTCGAGGGCTGTGGGGGAGCCGTGACCGTCGAGAGCGAGCTTGGGGTCGGGACGCGATTCGAGGTGTACTTCCCGCTCGCCACCCGCCCGACCGATGGTGAGGAGACGAAGGTCGATGCAGGGACTCTTCCCACCGGATCCGAGCGGATTCTCGTCGTCGACGATGAGCCGATGGTGGCGGAGCAGGCCAGGTTGGGACTCGAGAGCTTCGGATACGGGGTCGAAGCGCACACGAGCAGCCTCGAGGCGCTGGAGGCCTTCCGGACGGCGTCCCAACCGTTCGATGTGGTGATCACCGATCAGACCATGCCGGAGATGACGGGGCTGGAGCTGGCTCGGGAGCTCCTCCTGATCCAGCCGAATCTTCCCATCATCCTCTGCACGGGATTCAGCGAGCTGGTCAACGAAAAGAGCGCCGGGGCGGCCGGCATCCGGAAGTACGTAAAGAAGCCGGTCCTTCCGCGCTCCCTGGCCACCGAAATTCGAAAGATCATGGCAACAGGAAAGTAATTCGGCTGCCCCCCCCCAACCCCCCCCCAACCAGGGAGCGCGCTCCAACCCGCACGGCTCCAACTCCCCGAGGCCGGGGCGGATGGGGGTCCCGCGCGCAGTTACGCAGCCGCCCTCC
>CBDUYG010000333.1:0-4660 GCA_965371385.1 uncultured Myxococcales bacterium
GCGGGTGAGCGGGTAGTCCCGCGCGAGCCAGACCGCGATGAGCAGGAAGATCGCGGGACCGAAGGCCGTGAGATAGCGAATGGCCTGGCGTGCGGTCTCCGTCTGCTCCGCTCCGCTCTTGAATCCAGCGAGGTCGAGCAGGCTCATCACGAAGAAGACGCCGAGGGCGCCCCCCAGCTTGCGAATGAAGGTGAAGACGCCGTTGTAGATTCCTTCGCGTCGCTCGCCGCTCGCGAGATCGTCCTCGTCGATCACCTCGCCGAGCATCGACCATGGCATCAGGTCGACCACCGCGTAGCCGACCCCCACGAAGGGCACGAAGACGAAGAGGATCCAGCGGGGCCAATCGGGCTGGATCAGCGCGAGGGCGGCGGTCGAGAGCATCC
This sequence comes from uncultured Myxococcales bacterium, assembly GCA_965371385.1. Lineage (GTDB taxonomy): Bacteria > Myxococcota_A > UBA9160 > UBA9160 > UBA4427 > CBDUYG01. The sequence goes on from CBDUYG010000333.1 coordinate 387, forward strand.
ACCACACCGCGCCCACGATGAAGATCTGCGATTTCTCGCGCCCGCGGGAGATCACGAGCCACATCGGAAGCGCCGCGATCGTGGCCCCGAGGAAGAGCCCCATGACCAGCTCGAAATCCGCGCTGCGCCCCAGCCAATACGTCGTGTACAGGATGATGAGCGTGGACGCGAGGTCCATCGCGATCCGGCCCATGATGTAGATCACCGTGAGCCGGGTGAAGGTCCGGTGCGCAAAGACCTCGCGCAGCGCGTCCACGAAGCGGGTGTTCGAGCGCCGCTGCTGGAACGACGGCCGTTCGAAGGTGGCGCGATAGACGAAGAACCACGGCAGGGCGACGAGCACACCATAGATTCCCCCCGCCCAGGCGAAGCCGGCGCCGCCCCCTCCGAAGGCATCCGCGACCAGGCGCAGGGATACGGCGCCCAGGGTTCCGACGAGGGAGCCGACCGTGCGATAGGTGTTGAGCGACGTTCGCTCGTCGTAGTCCGTCGCCATCTCGGGCAGGATCGCCAGGTAGGGCACCGAGACGATCGTCATCGTGACGCTCATCAGGCAATAGACCGCCGTGTAGTAGCTGAAGCGTACAAGCTGGGACTCGGCCGGGAATTCCTGCCAGAGCAGAGCGAAGGCGAGGCCGAAGGGAATCGCTCCGATCAGGAACCAGGGACGCCGGCGCCCGGAGCGCATGCGTGTGCGGTCCGAGATTTCACCCATCAGGGGGTCGGTGAAGGCATCGACCGCCCGGCCGATGAGCGGCACCAGCCCGGCCAGGGCCGGACGAAGATCCGCCACCTGGGTGAGGAAGAAGGAGGCGTAGATCAGGCCCATCGAGGAGAGCGACATGTTGACGGTGACGTCGCCGAGGGCATACACACTTTTGCGGAGGGGACCGAGGCGGGGCAGCGGCTCCGCCCCCGGATCGGGAGCGGCGTCGGGCGAAGGGGTGGACTCGGACACGAAGGAGCTCCTCGAGGGGCCTTGCCGGCGGGGGCAGGCGGGCCAACTCCCCGGCCCCGCCGGGGAGATTCGTAGCGCACTTCGAGTTGGGAGGAGTGGATTCGGAGCGCGCAGCCTGTCGCTTCCGAGAAACCGGCTGGTTCCGGACCGTCTGCTCAGGAGGGACGAGAAATCCTCGAACGGTCTCCGGAACTCGGATGGCCATCGTGTACAATGGCAAATGGCTTGGGGTCCGGCCTGATCCGATCCCTGAAGGAGCAGCTGAAGGAGCAGCGATGCGCAGCACGGTCCCGGCGTTGGTGATTGCGAGCGTTACGAGTTTGGTGATCGCGGCGGGTCTGGCTGCGGCGGAGACGTATACCGTTCTGCAGGGAACGATCACCGACGCGGAGAGCGGTGTGAGTCAATCGCTGACCGGCGCCTTCGACGCTCAGCTACAGGAATCGAGCGGCTTGGATCCGCTGGCCGAAGCCGCAGCCCTCATCACCGTTTTCGAGCTCCAGACCGGCGATGGGACGATTCTCGAGCGCCTTCCGATCGAGTACGACGGATTGATGCCGATTTTCCTTCTGCAGATTGCGGACGGGTTCACTCTCAGCATGGAGGACCCGATCCTGTTCCATTTGCGGACGGGACCGGAGCTGGTGGCCGAGAGCGAAGATGAGGTGACCTTTCGATTTCTCGATTTTCGCTCGGATGCATCGGATGGGAGCCGAGCGCGCGGGTGGCGGGCCGGCGATCCGTTTCCGCGACGTCTCGAGCTTCGCGGCAGGTTGTTCGAGGTCGATCAGACCTTTCGGATCATACGATCCGGCTCGGGCATCCCCGGCGATCCGCTCGCCCTCCCTCCGCCGCCCGCCGGCGGGGTAATCGTGATCGGTGGGGGCGGTGGCATCATCCCTCCGCCTCCCGGCGGCGGGGAGATCGTGATCGGCGGGGGCGGTGACATCACCCTCACGGCACTGACCCCGCCCGACTTCCCTCGTGTTCCGCCTGGCCCGGGTTGCGTCGCCCCCATCGTCGATCCTGGGAATATTCAGATCCAGGTGACCCAACTCGAAGCCTCGGAGCTGGTGGTCGCCGACGGAGGTGGCGGGGCCGACGCCCATCTCATACCGGCTCCCACTCTCGAGGAACTGGGCATCATCGCACCGGACGGAGCCGAAGTAACGCTGGACAGCGAGGGTGTGCTGACGATCCGCAGCGAGGGAAAGCTCATCGTCGAGGGCACCTTCCCGGAGATCGAGGGGCTCACGGCGATCGTCATCATCGGGGCAGAGATCGAAGTCACAGGGAGCCTCGCGCTCCCGCCGAACGTCGAGCTTCGGCTCGAAACCGACGGCTCGATCGTCCTCCCCGAACCTCCCGTCGTAGGGGGCCCAGTCCTGTGCAATGGCCTGCGACCGATCTTCCCCGCCGAGGAGCGCGAGGTCGGATCCTTCACGATGGTCGCAACGAGCGCCCAGGTGGTCGAGATCGACGTGCATCCCGGTCGCGACGACAATCGCGTATCGGCCGGGCGTCGCGGGCTGCTTCCGGTGGCGATCCTCGGCTCGGACGAGCTGGACGTTGCCGAGGTGGTTCACGATTCCCTGCGCCTGGGGCCCGGAGAGGCCGAGCCGCTCTCGAATCGCCGCTGGACGTGGGTCTTCCAGATGGATGTGAACGGCGACCAGCACGACGATCTCCTCGCCATCTTCGGTGTGAGAGCGAGCGGAATCGAGCGCGGCGACGAGTCAGTGTGTCTGGTGGGGGAGACCCTCGACGGAGGGTCGATCGAGGGCTGCGACGCGATCGATACCACGCCGAGACACTGGCGCCGCCGCCGGAATGGCAGGCGCGCGGCCCGATAGGCGCGTCGGTTCCCATGGAGACGAGGAACCCGGCCTCCGGGGGCCTCGGGTCCAGCCTGTCGTTGCGATCAGACTTCGTCTGAAGGAGCCGCCTCCTTGACGCTCGCCCAGTGGACCACTCCGTAGAGGAGGATCTGGACCAGGTTGGGCGCAAGCGGCCGGCCGGTCTTCTGCAGCGGCTTGAAGAAGATCGCGCACTCGATGATGTGGATTCCCAGGGTTCCCCAGAAGATCAGGCGAAGGATCCGGAGGACGGTCGCATCCCCAGGCACGAAGAAAGCGCCGGCCGCGGCAACCCACATGATCGTGAGGAGCACCTTGCCGACGAGTAGCATGGGATTGGCCTGCATCGTTGTAGCCCTCTCTCTAGTTCGAGTCGATTGCTTCCGTCCTAGGACGGAGATTTCATGACCTCGCTGCGATACCAATCCCAGAGCCGCTCGAGGCCCTCGGCGACGGGAGTCTCGGGCGAGTAGTCGAGGAGCCTGCGGGCCTTGTCGATCTTCGCGAAGGTGATCGGCGGCTCGCTCGGCGGCGCCGGCGGCGTCGAGAGGATGGCCTTCTTGCCGATCAAGCCCTCGATCAGGTTCACGAAGTCGGACATCAGCACGGGCTCGCCGCGCCCGAGGTTCACGATCTCGTAGCCGAGCGGTCGATCGATCGCGGCCACCACGCCGGCGACGATATCCGCCACGTAGGTCCAATCGCGCTTCATCCGCCCCGCGTCGTAGAGGACGATCTCTTCGCCGCGCACGATCCTATCCGTCACCATGAAGGGCATCATGTCCGGGCGGCCACGCGGGCCATAGACGCTGAAGAATCGGACCGCCGTAAAGGGCAAATCGTGGAGGTTGAAATAGGTGTACCCCAGCACCTCGATCGCCTTTTTCGAGGCGGGGTAGGGCGCCAGGGGCAGGTTGCAGGGATCGGTCTCTTCGAAGGGGAGAACCTCGGTGGCGCCGTACGCCGACGAAGTGGAAGCGAAGACGAAGTTGGCCGTGCCGTGGTTCCGGGCGGCTTCCAGCAGATTCATCGAACCGACGATGTTGACGTCGGTGTAGAGCGGAGCCCGCCCGATCGAATATCGCACGCCCCCATAGGCGGCCAGGTGTGCGACGGCTTCGGGGCGGTGCTCGGCGAAGAGGGCGTCCATGGCCGGGACATCGCGGATATCCGCTTCGACGAGGGCGCAGAGGTCGTGGTCTCGGAATCCCGCGACGTTGGCTCGCTTGCGCGCCGGGTCGTAGAAGTCGTTGTAGTTGTCGAGGGCCACCACGGAGTCCCCGCGAGCGAGCAGCGCCTCGCAGAGATGCGAACCGATGAAGCCTGCGGCGCCGGTTACCAGGATCTTCGCCACTCTTTCCTTGCCCCTTCCGAGGCGGCCGGTACTGAAGAATTCTTCGGTCAGCGAGCCGCGGCGGGGAGTATAGGGGGTTTGGCCGTGGTTCCATCTCGTCGAGCGC
>CBDUYG010000334.1:0-4656 GCA_965371385.1 uncultured Myxococcales bacterium
GCGAGCATGCACCACGACTATGCGCTCGAGGGCCTCGTCACCTTCGCCGCCGCTCTCAGCTTCCTGGCACTCTTCCATTGGAGAAGCCGGCCCGAGAGGGCCTGACCCGATCTCGCGCGACCCCGATCCCGCTCAGCATCCCCCTGCGATGCGCGGAATGAAGTGCACCTCGCTGTCCCGCTCGAGGCGCATGTAGAGCGCATCCTGATGGATGTCGTCGTCGATCGCCACCGCCATCTCGTCGAGCTCGCCCTCGAGCGCTGGATAGCGCTGGTAAATCGCACGGATCAGATCCTGGACGCGCTCGGCCGCGATCGCGACCCGCTCCTCCCCTCCAGTCAGGGCGAGCTGTGCTCGCGAGAAGACCACGGTCGCCATCGCCTCAACCGCGGCCGGCGTCGATCGCTTCCAACACCCGCGGCGGGCTCATCGGCAGATCGCAGATGCGCGTTCCGGTCGCCGCGCGTACTGCATTCGCAACAGCTGCGAGGGGCGGAATGATCGGAGTCTCACCGACGCCCCGAACGCCGTAGGGATGCAGCGAGTTGGGCACCTCGACGATCACGGTGTCGATCATGGGAAGGTCGGACGCCACCGGCATGCGGTAATCGAGAAAGCCGGGGTTTTGCATCACGCCCTTCGAGTCGAAGACGTACTCCTCGTTGAGCGCCCAGCCAATGCCCTGAGCAGCGCCGCCCTGCATCTGACCCTCGACGTAGCTCGGATGGACCGCCTTGCCGACATCCTGGACGACGGTGTAGCGCAAGACCTTCACGACGCCGGTCTCGGGATCGACCTCCACATCGCAGATATGGGTGCCAAACGCCGGGCCCGCCGTCGGCGCGTTGAGCGACGCCCGCGCCACGATCGGCCCTCCGGTTCGCCCCATCTGGGCCGCGAGGTCCGCAATGCTCAGGGACTCCGGGTCGGCGCCTTTCTCCGAGCACATCACCGCGCAGCCCTCGCGCCACTCGACGGCGACCAACTCGACATCCCAGATCACCGCCGCCCGCCGCCGGAGCTCATCCACGATCTCGCGCGCGGCCTCGATCGCGGCCATGCCGGTGGCGTACGTGACCCGACTTCCGCCTGTGAGATCGCTGAAGCCGACGCTCTCGGTATCACCCACCAGGGGTGTGACCTGCTCGCTCTCGATCCCGAGCTCCTCGGCAACCATCATCGCCAGGGACGCACGCGAGCCTCCGATATCCGGATTCCCCGTCGCGACGATCGCGGTTCCATCTTCGTTGAGGGTCACGTTGGCGCTCGACTGCATGCCGGCGTTGAACCAGAAGCCGGAGGCGACACCGCGTCCCTGGTTCTGTGCCAGGGGAATTCGATAGTGGGGATGGCTGCGAGCCGCCTCGAGGGTCTCGATGAAGCCGATACGCTGGAAACGTGGCCCATAGGGCGCGACGTCGTTCTCGCGCACGGCGTTGTGGAGCCGGAGATCGATCTCGTCGACCTCGAGCTCCCGGGCCAGCTCGTCGATCACGGACTCGACGGCGAAGGCCGCCATCGGCGCCCCCGGTGCCCGATAAGCCGCGACCTTCGGCTTGTTGACCACGACGTCGAAGCCTTCGATGCGGAAGTTCGGAATTCGATAAGGGGTGAGGACACACATGCAGCCGGGCATCGCGGGTGAGCCCTTGAACGCTCCGGCCTCCATCTCGACGCGAACGTCTCCCGCAATCACGGTTCCGTCCCGGCGCGCGCCCAGCTTGACTCGAATACGGGAGCCCGAGGTCGGCCCGGTCGCCCGGAAGACTTCCTCGCGCGACATCACCATCTTCACCGGACGGCCTGAAATTCGCGAGAGGAGCACGGCGAGGGGCTCGAGGTAGATCGTCGTCTTGCCTCCGAAACCGCCGCCGATTTCGCTCGGGATCACCTTCAGCTTCGAAACGTCGATGCCGAGCACGAAGGCGGTCTGGGTGCGTACGGCAAAGGGCCCCTGGGTGGAGCAATAGATCACGGCGTGATCGTCGCCCTGAGATCGCGCCGTCACCGCGTGGGGCTCGATATAGCCCTGATGAACCATGGGCGTGGTGAACTCACGCTCGATGATGCAGTCCGCCTCTGCGAAGCCTTGCTCGAGATCTCCCCGCTCGAAGAGGATGCGGGCCGCGATGTTGGTCGCGCCTTCAGGCTTGGGCTTTGGCCCGCGGGTCCGCAGGCCTTCGTGCAGGATCGTTGCTCCCGGTGCCATCGCGCTGTCGAGATCGAGAACGGGCTCGAGAGGCTCGTACTCGACGTCGATGAGCGCGAGCGCCGCCCTGGCAATCTCCCGGGTGCGGGCCGCGACCGCAGCCACGGCGTGACCGTGGTAGAGCACCTTGTCCCGCGCCATCACGTTGTGAGAGAGATCGCGATAGTCGGTCGGGCCTTCGCCTGCGCCGGTGGGTCGGGAGGGGATGTCGGGAAAATCGGCGCCATGGATCACGGCGTGGACGCCGTCGAGCTCCCTTGCCACGCTCGTATCGATCGAGACAATGCTGGCATGGGCATGGGGACTGCGCAACACCTCAGCGTGAATCGTACCGGGCCAGTCGATATCGTCTCCGTAGGCCGCGCGTCCCGTCACCTTGTCGTGACCGTCGTGACGAATCGGCCTGGTCCCGACTTGATTGAACTTGCGCTCGCTCATCCCGGACCTCCGGCCGCTTCCCGGCCCTTCACTCGTCTCTCTACCGGGCCTACCACCGGGCCCTCCACCGGGTCCTCCGCCCAGCCCTCTTCCCGAGCGTGCTCCTGTCCCATCACCTGGGCGATATCCAACACCGCCCGCACGATCTTGTCGTAGCCCGTGCAGCGGCAGAGATTGCCCGCCAGCCAGTAGCGCACCTCGTGTTCGCTCGGGTCGGCGTTCTTCTCGAGCAGCGCTCGCGTCGCGATCAGGATTCCCGGCGTGCAGATCCCGCATTGAAGCGCAGCGTGCTCCAGAAACTTGCGCTGAATGAGGTGCAGATCCCGCCCCTCCGCCATGCCTTCGATGGTCTCGATGCTGCGGCCCTCGGCCTCCGGCGCGAGTACGAGACAGGCGGGAACGAGTCGACCGTCGAGCATGATGGAGCACGCGCCGCAATCGCCCGTGGCGCATCCCTCCTTGGTTCCCGTCAGACCCAGCTCCCCGCGCAGGACCTCCACCAGGCTCTGACCCGGCTCACAGAGGAAGTCCATCGCCTCGCCGTTGATCGTCGTCTCGACGTGCTGCCTCGACAAATCAGCTCCTCGCCTCGGCTCGTTTCCCAGCGATCACGATGGCGCGACGCACCAGCACGGCAATCACTCTGCGCCGATAGCCGGCGCTGCCACGCTTGTCATCGATGGGGTCACTCGCCTCGGAGGCGTGGGAGGCCGCCTCCAATACGGTCGCTTCGTCGAGATCGCTGCCGACGAGAAGCTCCTCCCCTGCAGAGACGCGGCGTGCGGTCGGCGCTACTGCACCGATCGCGATACGGGCAGCGACACAACGACCCCGAGAATCGAGAGCGATGCTCACACCCGCTCCCGCGATCGCGATATCCATCTCACTGCGCGGAGTCAGTCGGAGATACGCGTCCGCACTTCGCTCGCCCGGGTTGGGTATCCAGAGAGCCACGAGAATCTCGCCGGGGCGCAGTACCGTCCGGCCGGGGCCCTCGATGAAGTCGTCCACCGCGACGCTCCGCGCACCTTCGGGCCCGATGATTCGGCACTCGGCGCCGACAACGATCAAGGCGGGAGTCGTATCCGCGGCGGGCGAGGCGTTGCAGAGATTTCCGCCGAGACTCGCCCTGCCCTGAATCTGGGCCGAGCCGATCAGGTCCGTTGCCTCGGCGAGGCCGGGCCAGCGCTGCTTCAGCTCGGCACACTCGAAGATCTCCGCCGCGGGCACGGCGGCGCCAATCAGCGCGCCTTCCTGCGTGACCTCGAGCCGCATCAGCTCGGGGACCCTTTTGAGATCCACGTAGACCGACGGCGCAGGTCTCCCACTTCGAACCTGCACGAGAAGATCGGTACCGCCGGCAAGTGCCGACGCGTCCGCGCTGGCGGCCAGCGCACTCACCACATCGTCGAGGGTCGTGGGCGCTCGATAGTCCGTGCCGATCGTCATCCCGGTTGCGACTCCATTGCCGGGTCCCAGACTAGCAGCCTGGCGCGACTCCTCAGGTCCCCCCCGCGCGCCTGCCTGCGCTCCGTTCCGCGCCCATCGCCCGGCCTGCCTCCATCCCTGCCTCCAGCCCCGCCTTCTTCGTGCTCGACCCTTGCCGGATCCCCTGCCCGCTTCTTCCTCGCCATCAGGATGGTCCCCTCGCCCCAGTCGAAGCCGCGAAAGAGTCCCTGCAGATAGCCGAAGAAACCGATGAAGGCCCGGCCGACCACCGAGGTCGTCAGCCCGGACAGACGGGTCAAGACGGGCCGCTCGGTTCCGCTGCGCGCCGATCGTTCAGCCAGGGAAAGGCTCGCCTCCTCCCTGGACTCCCGACGCAGCGCGCGCGCGTGAACCATCGCCCTGAAGGGAACGACGAGGTTGACGAGCGGAAACCCCCAGCTCTCGACGACCTCGATCTCGAAGCCCTCCGCTTCCATCAGACGCACGAGATCCAAGCGCTCGTAGCGGCGAACGTGCCCGGCCCAGGTGTCCGAGGCGGTCCAGCGCGACTGCCGGGCCGG